>NZ_PSUV01000011.1:0-123400 GCF_002931985.1 Rathayibacter sp. AY1H2
CCGGGGCGTCGGTGCGGGGGAACGGGTCAGACGACGCGCGGGTCGGACTCCTGGGTGTCGTCCTCAGGGATGTGGACGTCCTGGACGGTCACGTTGATCTCGGCGACCTCCATGCCTGCGATGTGCTGGATGGCGTCGGCGACGGCGGAGCGCACGTCCTCGGCGACCTTCTGCAGCGGCGCGGGGTACTCGGCGACGATGGTGATGTCGGCGGCGACCTGGCGCTCGCCGACCTCGACCTTGACGCCCTGGCCGCGGTCGTCGTTGCCGATCGCACTGCGGATGGCGCCGATCGCTCGGGCCGCTCCTCCGCCGAGGGCGTGGACGCCCGGGACCTCGCGCGCGGCGATGCCGGCGACCTTGGCGATGACGCCGTCCTCGATCACGGTGCGTCCGGATCCGGTGCTGGTCTGACGGGTGGTGGTCGCGGTGGTCTCGGCCATGGTCTCCTCTTTCGCTCGGGGCCCGATCGCTCGATCAGGCGGGGTATGCAGGTAGGACGCTCCGTCGACGCCGAACGTCACGGTCGGATCCGGCCCGCCCAGGCAACTGCCAGAGAGGAGGGCCGGGCCGGGCCGGTCCTCTCAGGAACGCGGTCGACGCCCGTCGATTCGCCCTCGGCCCGGTGCTGTGGTGGCATGGAGCCGTGACCGACGCGACCGCCCCGCAGGCGCCCCTCCCCGATCGGACGGCCGCGCGCATGCGCCCGCGCGCCCTGCTCGTCCTGGCCCTGATCGGAGCGGTCGGCGGGACCCTGTCGGGCGCGTTCGGCGTCGGCGGCGGGATCGTGATGGTGCCGATGCTGATCGCGTGGGCCGGGATGGACCAGCGCCGCGCCTCCGCCACCTCGCTGCTCGCGATCGCTCCGACCTCGGTCGCCGGAGCGTTCGGCTACGCCCTCGCCGGCCAGGTCGCCTGGGTCCCGGCGGCGGTGATCGCGGCTGCGGCGATGCTCGGGGCGGTGGCCGGATCCTGGCTGCTCGCGCGGCTGCCTCTGGGGGTGCTGCGCTGGATGTTCGTGGCGCTGCTCGTGGCCGCGGCGGTGCGGATGGCCGTGTTCGGCTCGAACGACACCGGCGACGTCGCCGAGGGCTGGGGCGTGTGGCCCGGATTCGCGGGGCTCGGCATCGGGATGGGCGTCGCCTCCGGCCTCTTCGGCATCGGCGGCGGAGCGATCGCCGTGCCGGTCCTGGTCGGCGCCTTCGGGCTCGCGGACCTCCTGGCCAAGGGCACCTCGCTCGCCGCGATGATCCCCACGGCGGTCACCGGCTCGATCGCGAACGCCCGGCGCGGCCTGCTCGACGTGCGCGCGGGCCTCGTGGTCGGGCTCACCGCCACGGCGTTCTCCTTCGCCGGAGTGGCGCTCTCCTTCCTCCTGCCGGCGCGCGTGTCCGGGATCCTCTTCGCGGTCCTCCTCCTGCTCGCGGCGGTGCAGCTCGCCCTTCGCGGGCGGCGCCGCTGAGCCCTGCACGACGCGGACCCCCGCCGTCAACGCCCTGTCCGATCCGTCGCAGACGCTCGTAGCGTCGTCGCGATCGGGCGCGGGCCCGGAGGGGCGGGAGCACGATGGAGCAGCAGCAGCAGCGGGATCAGCAGCACCGGCAGCAGCGGCGAGGGGGCGGCGCGAGCCTGCACCGGGACGTCGCACCCGGGGTGCACCGGCTCGAGCACGCCTGGACGAACCTCTACCTGATCGAGGAGGCGGGCCGGCTGACCGTCGTCGACGCCGGACTCCCGAGGACGTGGCCGCACCTGGTCCGCGCGCTGGAGGTGCTCGGCCGCTCGCTCGGCGACATCGACGCCCTCGTGCTGACCCACGCGCACTTCGACCACCTCGGCGTCGCCCGCAGCCTCGTCCGGCGGGGCGTCCCCGTGCACCTGCACGCGGCCGACCAGCCGCTCGCCGCGCAGCCCTACTCCTACCGCCGCCAGCGCACCCCGTTCGTGTACCCGCTGCTGCACCCCTCCGCGATCCCGGTGCTCGGCGCGATGGCCCGTGCCGGGGCGCTCGCGGTGCCGCCCGTGCACGGGACGCTGCCGCTGACCGCCGGACTGGTGCTCGACGTGCCCGGATCGCCCCGCGTGCTCGCGACTCCGGGGCACACCGACGGGCACGTCTCGCTGCACCTGCCCGAGCGCGACGCGGTGATCGGCGGAGACGCGCTGGTCACGCTCGACCCCTACTCCGCGCGCACCGGCCCGCACCTGGTCGCGCGCGCCGCCACCGCCGACACGGCGCAGTCCCTCGACTCGCTGCGGGTCCTCGCCGGGACCGGGGCGCGGACACTCCTCCCCGGCCACGGCGCGCCCTGGCGCCTGGGCGTCGCGGCGGCGGCCGAGCTCGCGGCGCGGACGCCGATCGCCTAGGGCGCGCCGCCGCAGGCCGCTCAGAGGCCGGTGGCCTGCCTCCCCGGCCGACCCGGCGCCGCAGCCGTGGCACCATCGGAGGTGATGTCGATCCCCGGTCCCGCATGAGCGCGGTCAGCTACCAGGCCGCGTCGATCCCCCTCCGCCTGGCCAGCGCCGGCATGGTCGTCGCCCTCCCCGTCCTCGCCGTCGAGCGTCTCGGCGACGTCGCGCTCGGCGGCGCCCTGACCGGAGCGGCGCTCTTCCCCGCCGTGATCGCCGCGCCGCTCGTCGGCACGGTGCTCGACCGGGTCCGCCGCCCCCGCCGGCTCCTGGTCGGCGCCGCGCTCACGACCGCCGTCGCCTTCGCGGTCGCCGCCTTCCTCGGCGAGGTGCCGACGCCGCTCATCGTGGTGCTGCTGCTCCTCGCGGGGCTCGCGACGCCCGTCTACATGGGCGGCATGTCGAGCTTCGTCACGAGCGCCATCCCGGAGCCGCGCCGCGCCTACGCGCAGGACTCGCTCTCGTACACGGTCGCCTCGATCAGCGGGCCGGCGATCGTGGGCCTCGCGGTCGGAGTCGGGGGAGCGCGGACCGCGATGCTCGCCATGGCGGTCCTCGCCCTCATCGGCGTCGTCGGGTCGCTCGGCCTCGCCATGGAGGCCCGTCCGGCGCCGACCGTCGGCGTGCTGCGGACGATCGTCGCGGGCGTCACCCACCTCGTGCGGCACCGTCCGATCGCGGTGGTCACCTCGGCGGGCACCCTCAGCCAGGTCGCGGGCGGAGCGGCGGGAGTCGCGGCGATCAGCCTCTCTGTGGAGCGGCTGGGCAGCACCGACGCCGCCGCGTGGATCCTGACCGCCTTCGCCGTGGGCGGCCTGCTCGGCGCCCTCGCCGTGGCGGCCCGCCGCTGGACCCGCCGTCCGCCGGCGTGGACCATGGGCGCCGCCTACATCGCGACCGGCGCCGTCCTCCTGGTCGCCGTTCCCGACCTGGGCGTCGTCGTGGCGATCGCCGCCTTCGCGGTCGCGGGCGTCTTCACGGCCCCCTCGAACGCGGCGATGCTGCTGCTGCGCGACGAGGAGAGCCCCGCCACCGTCCGCTCGCAGGTGTTCACGATCGGCGCGGGGCTGCGCTCCGCCGCCGCGGCCGTCGGCGCCGTGCTGGCGGGAGCGGCGGCCGGCCTCGGAGCCTCCTGGCTCGTCGCGGGGATCGCCGTCGTCTGGATCGGCTCCGGCCTGCTGCTGCGGCTGTTCCCCGCGCGCGACCGCGACTGACCCGGGCCGCGCGCGGAGCGCTCGGCGGGACCGGCACCGCCGCGCGCGGAGATCGCGATCAGGCCGCGACGCCCGCCAGCGTGCCCGTGCTCGGCCCGTTCGGGTCGGTGATCATGCAGTTGATCGTCCGGTCGCCCGTGCCCCAGCTCTCGGCGGTCGGGTAGTAGTAGCTGAAGTCGTACGCCGAGTCCTGGTAGCCGATCCCGGTGAACGATTCGAACGCCGTGACGCAGTCGGTCTCGGCCTGCTCCGTCGCGACGGACTCGCCCGGGTACTCGTCGGCGTCGGCCATCGTCAGGTTCTGGAACACCTCGTAGACGTGCGGGTCGGTGCAGGGCACGGTCGGCACGTCGGTGACCTCGGTCGCCTCCTCGCTGAGCTCGCCGTTCAGGCAGTCGCCCACGCGCAGCTGGAAGACGTCGGTCGTCCCGCCCTCGGTGATCTCCCCGGTCTCGTCGTCGCGGGTCTCGCCTCCCATCAGGCCGTTCAGGCCCGAGCAGCCGGTCAGGCCGAGGGCGAGGGCCGCGCCGGCGGCCAGGACGAGGGCGGTTCTGCGGCGGTTCATGGCGACTCCCGGGATCAGCGGTACGGAGGTGTTCCTGTGACGACTCCCAGGCTAGAGGTGCAGGGCATCCGTCCCGAGGGGGATGCACTCGATCCGGATCTCCACTTTCCGGAGTAGCGGACGCTCAGCCCCGTCCGGTCGAATGGGGTCATGGCTCAGAAGACGGTCGCAGACCAGCTCATCGCTCAGCTCATCGACGCCGGCGTCTCCCGCATCTACGGGATCGTCGGGGACTCGCTGAATCCGATCGTCGACGCGGTGCGCCGCAGCGGCGGCTCCGAGAAGGGAGGCATCGACTGGATCCACGTGCGCAACGAGGAGGCGGCCGCCTTCGCCGCCGGCGCGGAGGCGCAGCTCACCGGGCGCCTCGCCGTCTGCGCCGGCAGCTGCGGCCCCGGCAACCTGCACCTGATCAACGGCCTCTACGACGCGCACCGCTCCTCCGCCCCGGTGCTCGCCATCGCGAGCCACATCCCGAGCAACGAGATCGGCTCGTCCTACTTCCAGGAGACGCACCCGGACAGGCTCTTCGTCGAGTGCTCGAACTACCGCGAGCTGATCTCGACCGCCGCCCAGGCCCCGCGGGTCGTCAACGCCGCGATGCGCAGCGCGGTGGCGCTCCGCGGAGTCGCCGTGGTCACCCTCCCCGGCGACATCGCCGAGCTGGAAGCGGTGGACGGCTTCCCCGCGTTCGTGCTGCCGTCGACGCCCGTCCTGGTCCCCGCCGACGCCGACGTCCGCGCCCTCGCGGCCGCGATCGACCAGGCGCGGACCGTCGCGATCTTCGCGGGCGCCGGAGTGCAGAACGCGCACGACGAGGTCGTCGCCTTCGCCGAGCTGGTGGGCGCGCCCGTCGGGCACAGCCTGCGCGGCAAGGAGTGGATCCAGTACGACAACCCCTACGACGTCGGCATGACGGGCCTCCTCGGCTACGGAGCGGCGCACGCCGGCATGCACGACGCCGACCTGCTCCTCCTCCTCGGCACCGACTTCCCCTACGAGCAGTTCCTCCCCGACGCCTCGAAGGTCGTGATCGCGCAGGTCGACAGCGACGCCTCGAAGCTCGGTCGCCGCGTCAGCGTCGCGCACCCCGTCCACGGCGACGTGGCGGCGACCCTCACCGCGCTGACCCCGCTCGTGCAGCGGAAGGACCACCGCTTCCTCGACAAGACGCTGAAGAAGCACGAGAAGCTGGTCACCGGAGTCGTCGGGAAGTACACCGAGGTCGGCACGCGCAGCCCGATCCACCCCGAGCTCGTCGCCTCCTCGCTCGACGGCCTGCTCTCCGAGGACGCGATCGTCACCGCCGACACCGGCATGGGCAACGTCTGGCAGGCCCGCTACATCACCCCCAACGGGAAGCGGCGCCTGCTCGGCTCGTACATGCACGGCTCGATGGCGAACGCGCTGCCGCAGGCGGTCGGCGCGCAGCTCTCGCACCCGGGGCGCCAGGTCGTCTCGCTGAGCGGCGACGGCGGGCTCTCGATGCTGATGGGCGAGCTGGTCACGGTCGCCGCCTACCGGCTGCCCGTGACGATCGTCGTGTTCAACAACTCCACGCTCGGGCTGGTGAAGGTCGAGATGCTGGTCGACGGCTTCCCGGACTTCGCCGTCGACGTGCCGATGGTCGACTACGCGAAGGTGGCGGAGGCGATAGGAATCCGCGGAATCCGCGTCGAGGACCCGCGAGACGTGGAGGAGGCCCTCCGCTCGGCGCTCGCCGACGGCGGCCCGGTCCTCGTCGACGTGGTGACGGATCCGCTCGCCCTCTCGCTCCCGCCCACGATCACGGGCGCGCAGGTGAAGGGCTTCGCGCTGGCGGTCTCGAAGATCGTGATGAACGGAGGAGCGGGCGAGGCCGTCGCGCTGGCCCGCACCAACATCAAGCACGCCCTCCGATGATCGACGCCCGGGCGCTCGCGAGCGGCACCTGGTTCGTCCGGGGCTCCTCGCTGCCGCTCTGGCGCTCGCGGTCGGGGGTGGCGATCACGTACGCGCCGCTCCCGACCGGCGGGATCGGCGACGTCGTCAGCTGGCGCGGCCGCACGCGCTCGCACTACGTGGTCGGGATCGACACCCCCGACCCGCACGATCCGTCCGGCTTCCGCTGGCGCGGCGTCGAGCCGCTGACCCTCCTCGCCCGCAGCCGCTGGTCGTTCGTGGCCGCCGACGACGAGGCGGGCTGGGCGCTCACCCGCTTCGCCCGGACGCCGTTCACGCCAGCCGGCGTCGACGTGTACGTCCGCGAGCCGCACCCGGCCCGCGGCGTCCTCGCGGCGGCGCTCGCCGCCTGCGCCGCCGACCCGCGCACGTCCGCGCTGCGCCCGCGCCTCTTCGAGGTCGCGCCCTGACTCCTGAGCGCGCGCCCTCCCGTGAGGCGTCACGAACGGTCGTCACCCTGCCCGGATGACGACCGTTCGCGACCCCTCGGCGGTCGTCGATGCGGGGATCGTTCCGCGAGTGCTCGTCGCAGGCGCTCGACGGAGCGCTCGGGGTGGGGGACGAACTCGGCGCCGACGATGCGGACGACGCGGACGCCGATCGAGGCGAGGTCGTCGTAGCGGCCGAGGTCGCGCGCGAAGCGCCGGTTGCTGGTGCGGTGATCGTCGCCCTCGTACTCCCACGCGACCCGCTCCGCGGGGTACCAGCCGTCCGGCCGCCCGACGAAGACCCCGTCGGAGTCGAACAGCGGCTCCTGCAGCACCGGCTCCGGGAGCCCCGCCCGCATGGACGCGAGCCGGAACCGCGACTCCTGCCGCGACTCCGCCCCGTCGCGCACCAGAGCGAGCGCGGCGCGGAGTCGCACCGAGCCCCGACCGCGGAAGGCCGACACGCGCTCCCGCAGGTCGGGCAGCGGCACCCAGGGCCGTTGATCCGCCGGATCGCCGACGACCGGCGTGCGCACCAGCGCGTCGCCCACCGCGACGAGGTCGTCCGGCTCGAGGAGCGCGGAGAGATGGCAGAAGAGCGAGGCCGGATCGGTGAGGGGGAGTCCGCGGCGGAGGACACGGCGGACGTCGGGATCGGCGAGGGCGTGGCCGACGACGTTCCGGTGCCGGGGAGCGCGTCCCGGCCGGCGGACGCTGACGTGCACCGGCTCGTCCGCAGCGGCGGGCGGGAGGTCGAGCGGCCAGAGCCGCGCCGCCGTCACGTGGCTCAGGAGAGCCTCCGGACCGACCAGCGCGAGGAGCGCCTGCGCGCGCAGGCGCAGGTCGGGGTCGGGGTCGGCGGTGCGGACCCCGTGGAAGGGCCGGTGGAGGTCGGAGCTGCGGAGCCGCCCGCGGCTCAGTCCGCTCGCGCGAGCGTCAGCGACGGTGAAGGCGCGGCCGCGGAGTCCGATCGGAAGGGGCGAGGGATCGTGCATCCGGCCACTGTCCCGCCTCCCGATCCTCGTGAACCGGTTCTCCACAGGTCGGATCCTGCGCCCCTCCCGCTCGACCGCGTCCAGGCGTCACGAACGGTCGTCATCCTGCCCGGATGACGACCGTTCGTGACGCCTCGGCGGGCCCCTGAAGCCCGCCGGGCGCGTCACTCGCCGAGCGTGATCGCCTGCGCCTCGACGAGCTCGAGCTCGGGCTCGTGGGCGTCGGCGCGGGCCAGGGTGCGGCGTCCGAGCAGCACGATCAGCGCGGCGACGGCGACCGCTCCGGCCGCGGCGTACATCGGGAAGGCCGGCGAGATCGCGGCGGCCAGGGCGGACGCGGCGGGCGGGGCGATCGCGCCGCCGAGGAAGCGGACGCCGGAGTAGGCGGACGAGGCGACGGAGCGGGGCAGGTCGGTCGCCTCCATCACGCACTCGGTGAGCACCGTGTTGACGACTCCGAGCAGCAGGCCGCCGACGATGATGCAGACGATCAGGCCGACGCGCGACGAGATCACGAGGCCGCCGGCGATCAGGTCGAGCGCGAGCAGCAGCAGCACCGAGCGCAGCACGACGGTGCGCGGGAGGCGCCGGGTGAGCAGCGGAGCGACGAACACGGAGGTGACCGCCACGCCCAGGCCCCAGCCGAAGAACGTGAAGCCGAGGCCCATCTCGTCCAGCCCGAGCGGGTAGGGCGTGTAGGCGAGCAGCACGAAGAAGCCGATGTTGTAGAACAGGGCGGCGCCCGCCAGCGTGCGGATGGCCGGGACCTTGAGGGCCGCGAAGGGCGCCGAGAGCGGAGTCGGAGCGGGCTTGGGGCCGTCCTCGCGCAGGAGCGTCGCGATGGCGATGAAGCCGATGGCCATCAGCACGGCGGTCCCGAAGAACGGACCGCGCCACGAGACGCTGCCGAGGAGCCCGCCGAGCAGCGGGCCGATGGCGATGCCGATGCCCAGCGCGGCCTCGTAGAGCACGATCGCCGCGGAGGAGCCTCCGCTCGCCGCGCCGACGATGGTCGACAGCGCGGTCGAGATGAACAGCGCGTTGCCGAAGCCCCAGCCCGCGCGGAAGCCGATGACGCCCTCGACGCTGCCCGCCGTGCCGGCGAGCGCGGCGAACACCACGATCAGCACCAGGCCGATCATGAGGGTCTTCTTGGCGCCGATGCGGCTGGAGAGCCAGCTGGTGAAGAACATCACGACGCCGGTGATGACGAGGTAGCTCGTGAAGAGCAGGGAGGTCTCGGTCGGAGTCGCCTGCAGGCTCTCGGCGATGGCCGGGAGGATCGGGTCGACCAGGCCGATCCCCATGAAGGCGATCACCGCGGCGAAGGCGACGGCCCAGACGGCCAGCGGCTGCTTCAGGATCGAGCCCTGGGCGGGCGAGTGGGGGGAGGTGGTCACGGCGTGGAGCCTTTCTCGGGGGAAGAGGGGACGGGGGTGCCGGCGATCCGGGCGACGCGGGCCTCGACGAGGGTCGCGGCGCGCTCGAGGGCGAGGCGGTCGTCCTCGTCGAGGTCCTCGAACAGCGGGGCGAGAGCGGCCTCGAGGCGGAGCCGGTGCTCGGCGAGGGCGTCGAAGCCGGCGGGAGTGCCCTCGATGAGCCAGGCGCGGCCGTCGCCGGCGTCGTGGACGCGGCGGATCCAGCCGGCCTCGTCGAGCCGGGCGATGATGCCGGTCATCGTCGGCTGGGTGACGCGGACCCGCTCGGCGAGCTCGCCGAGGCGGGAGGGGGAGGCGGTGCGCAGCTCGGCGAGCGTCGACCAGACGGCTCCGGACTGCGCGCCGAGCCCGGTCGCGCCGCTCGCCCGGCCCGCGAACCGCGTGAGGGCGGTGGCGGCGGAGGCGAGACGCACGGGGGCACTGGGATCGGGCACGAGAAACAATATAGCATGCCTATGTAGTTCGGTGGAGGGCGCTTCGAGTCCACCCTCCATCGTGCGCACTCACTGACGTTCTCCTCCGCTTCTGTGACAGGATCATCCGTATTCGCGCGTCCACTCCCGCGATCACCGACGGAAAGAGAAGTCATGTCCCCCAGCGAGCACGACGTCGTCGTGATCGGAGCCGGTGCCACCGGACTCACCGCGGCGCTCCGGCTGCAGCAGCACGGCCTCGACGTCGTCGTCGTCGAGGCGCGCGAGCGCGTGGGCGGGCGGCTCGAGACCCGCGTGGTCGACGGGCAGCTCCTCGAGCTCGGCGGCCAGTGGGTCTCGCCGGACCAGACGGCGCTCCTCGAGACCCTCGACGAGCTCGGCCTCGGCACCTACTCCCGCTACCGCGAGGGCGAGAGCGTCTACATCGGCGCCGACGGCTCCGCTCGCCGCTTCACCGGCGACATCTTCCCGGGGAGCGAGCGCACCGAGTCCGAGATCTCCCGTCTGATCGAGGTGCTCGACCGCCTCGTCGCCGAGACGGATCCGGCGGCGCCGTGGACGCACCCGCTCGCCCGCGACTACGACCGCATCACCTTCGCCGCCTGGCTGGAGCAGCAGAGCGACGACGAGGAGGCACGGGCCAACATCGCCCTCTTCCTCGCCGACGCCATGCTCACCAAGCCGGCGCACGCCTTCTCCCTCCTCCAGGCGCTCCTCATGGCCGCGAGCGCGGGGAGCTTCAGCAACCTGGTCGACGCCGACTTCATCCTCGACAAGCGCGTGATCGGCGGCCTCCAGCAGGTCCCGGAGCGGCTCGCCGAGCGCCTCGGCGCCGAGCGCGTCCTGCTCGGGCACCCGGTCCGCTCCGTCCGCCACGGCGACGACGGGGTCGAGGTGCGCGCCGACGGCGTCGTCCTCCGCGCCCGCCGCGCGATCGTCGCCGTGCCGCCGAACCTCGTCGGCCGCATCTCGTTCGACCCGCCGCTCCCGCGCCTGCGGCAGCAGGCCCTGCAGCACCAGTCGCTCGGCCTCGTGATCAAGGTGCACGCCACGTACGCCACGCCCTTCTGGCGCGCCGACGGCCTCTCCGGCACCGCGTTCAGCCCGCACTCGCTCGTGCACGAGGCCTACGACAACTCGAACCACGGGGAGGAGCGCGGCACCCTGGTCGGCTTCGTCTCGGACGAGAAGGCCGACCGCGTGCTCGCGCTCGACGAGGCGGAGCGGAAGGCCGCGATCCTCGACTCGCTCGCCGCCTACTTCGGCCCGGCCGCACTCGATCCGGTCGTCTACTACGAGAGCGACTGGGCGTCCGAGGAGTGGACGCAGGGCGCGTACGCCGCGAGCTTCGACCTGGGCGGGCTGACCCGGTACGGCGCGCTGCAGCTGGAGCCGGTGGGTCCGCTCCGCTTCGGCACGAGCGACCTCGCCGCCGAGGGCTACCAGCACGTCGACGGCGCCATCCGCGTCGGCAGGCGCCTGGCACAGGAGATCATCGACGAGGACGGCGCGACCGCACCGGCCCCCCAGCGCGAAGGAGCACAGCCCGCATGAGCACCCACTACGCCGTGATCGACCCGGCCACGGGGGAGACCCACCGCGAGTACCCGACCCTCGGCGACGCCGAGCTGACCGCGGCGATCGGCGCGGCGCAGGACGCGTACTCCTCCTGGTCGCGGACCGTGCCCGTCGCGACCCGCGCGGCGCTGATCGCCCGCGTGGCAGAGCTGCACGTCGAGCGCGCCGACGAGCTCGCGGCGATCATCGTCCGCGAGATGGGCAAGCCGCTCGACCAGGCGCAGGGCGAGGTCGGCTTCGCCGCCGACATCTACCGCTACTACGCCGAGAACGGCGAGGCCTTCCTCGCCGACGAGCCGATCGAGCTCGCCGAGGGCACCGGCTCCGCGCTGATCCGCCGCGCCGGGCTGGGCGTGCTGCTGGGCATCATGCCGTGGAACTTCCCCTACTACCAGGTGGCCCGCTTCGCCGGCCCGAACGTGGTCGCGGGCAACACGATCCTGCTCAAGCACGCGCCGCAGTGCCCGGAGTCGGCCGCCGCCATCGCCGACATCTTCCATACCGCGGCCGAGGAGCTGGGCGCGCCCGCCGGCGTCTACGTGAACCTCTACGCCACGAACGAGCAGGCCGCGACCGTCATCGCCGACCCCCGGGTCCAGGGTGTCTCCGTCACCGGTTCCGAGCGGGCCGGCGCGGCCGTCGCGGAGCTCGCGGGCCGGCACCTGAAGAAGGTCGTGCTCGAGCTCGGCGGCTCCGACCCGTTCGTGCTCCTGTCGACCGACGACCTCGACAAGGCGGTCGAGGACGCGGTCGCCGCGCGCCTGGACAACAACGGCCAGTCCTGCAACGCCGCGAAGCGCTTCATCGTGATCGACGAGCTGTACGACGCGTTCGCCGAGAAGTTCACGGAGGCGTTCACCCGCGCCCAGCCGGCCGATCCGTTCGCGGAGGGCACCCTCCTCGGCCCGCTCTCCTCCTCCGCCGCGACGGAGCGCCTCGAGGCGCAGCTGGCGGCCGCGCGCGAGCAGGGGGCCACCGTCCGCGCCAGCGGCGAGGTGACCGGCAACTTCTTCCCGCCCGCCGTGCTCGAGGGCGTCACGCCCGAGATGGACGCCTACCGCGAGGAGTTCTTCGGCCCCGTCGCCGCGCTCTACCGCGTCCGCGACGAGGACGAGGCGATCGCCCTCGCGAACGACACCCCCTACGGCCTCGGCTCCTACCTCTACACGACCGACCAGGAGCAGGCGCTGCGCCTGGCGGACCGGATCGACGCCGGCATGGTCTGGATCAACCTCGTCCTCGGCGACGCGGCCGAGCTGCCCTTCGGCGGCGTGAAGCGCTCGGGCACCGGCCGCGAGATGGGCCGCCCCGCCCTCGAGGAGTTCGTGAACAAGAAGCTCATCCGCATCGCGTGAGACGGGCGCGGGCCGGGCCCCGGAGTCGATCCGGAGCCCGGCCCGCAGCCGCTCGGCCTGCGCCCGCTCACTTCTTCGTCAGCGACGACTCCTTGTGCGCGGCCTTCGCGTCGGTCTTGTCGCTCTGCACGATCCAGTAGGGCTCGTCGTCCGAGGCGTTGAACTTCTGCCCCTCGAACTGGAACTCCTTCGTCTTCTTCTCGACCAGCTCGCCGTGGGTCTCGCCCTGCGAGGTGTTCCAGCTGATCTTGTCGCCCTTCTTCACGAGGCGGCTCCTCTCTCTCGGTCGCGCCGGAGCGCGGTGGTCCCCTCGCGCGGGAGCGCGATGGTGGTGGTGACGTCGACGATCGCCGGAGCGGCGGGCGCCGACGAGAAGCCGAACCGCACGGGCGGCGAGAGCGGGCGCAACGGGCCGAGGTCCTCCTCCGCCAGCACCGCGTGGACGCCCTCGACGCGGCGGATCGCCCGCACGCCGTAGTACTCGCGGCGTCCGTGCCCGGCCGACCCGGCCGTACTGACCCCGCGGACGAGCAGGGAAGCGACCGGCGAGATCGCGGTCAGCCATGCCGGGTGCTCGGCGAGCGGTCGCGGAACGATCCGCAGCAGCCGGCCGAGCGCAGTGAGACCGCCGAGCTCCAGTCGCACCGCGAGCGGTCCGGCCGAGACGGACAGGCCGCCCGCGATCCTCCGCCACGACACCGGCGCGATCCGCACCTCGTCGAACGCGTACGTCGACCCGATGAAGTCCGCGACCTCGCGGGTCGGTGCGATCAGGAGGCGGTGGCCGTCGCCGTCCTCGACCATCGCGTCGGCGAACGGGCCGAAGGGGGTGTCCTCCCAGAGGCCCAGCACGATCCTCGTGCCCGAGGACGTGCCGAACCCCGCGATGCGCCCGCCGAAGCGGAGGAGCCGCGGGGTCCGGCCGGTCATCAGGAGGCCGAGCGCAGCAGCGTGAACGAGCCGTCGCGCACGATCAGCGTGGTGACCTCGCCCTCGACGACCTGCTCCGGGTCGCTCGAGGCGGCCAGCGTCCACTCGGCGCCGGGCGCCTCGGGAACGGTGAACTCGACGCCGTTCTCCGCCGCGTTCAGCAGCAGGGCGAAGCTCGCGCTGCCCTCGTGCTCGAACACGAAGGTGATCGAGCGGGCGTCGGGGTTGTCCCAGTCCTCGTCGGCGAAGCCCTGCGCGTCGGAGCGGAGGATGTCGACCGTGTCGGGGCCGCCGTCGCCGGGGGCGCGGCGGAACCACTTCGGGCGCAGCGCCGGCTCCGCGGCGCGGAGGGCGATCAGCTCCTGGGTGAAGGCGAGCAGCTCGCGGTCCGCGTTCTCCCAGTCGAACCACGAGATCTCGTCGTCCTGGCAGTAGGCGTTGTTGTTGCCGCCCTGGGTGCGGGCGATCTCGTCGCCGCCCAGGATCATCGGCACGCCGGCCGAGAGCAGCAGCGTCGCGAGGAAGTTGCGGCGCATGCGGTCGCGGCGCTCGTTGACCGCCTCGTTCTCGGTCGGGCCCTCGGCGCCGTTGTTGGAGGAGCGGTTGTCGCTCTCGCCGTCGTTGTTGTCCTCGCCGTTGGCCGCGTTGTGCTTGCGCGAGTAGGCGGTGAGGTCGGCGAGGGTGAAGCCGTCGTGCGCGGTGACGAAGTTGATGCTGGAGACCGGCGAGCGGCGGTCGGCCTCGTACACGTCGGGGGAGCCGAGGACGCGCTGCGCGGTCGTGCCGAGCACCGAGTCGGCGCCGTTCCAGAAGTCGCGCACGTCGTCGCGGAACTTCCCGTTCCACTCCGACCAGTCCGCGGGGAAGCCGCCGACCTGGTAGCCGGCGGTGTCCCACGGCTCGGCGATCATCTTGACGGGCGCGAGCACCGGGTCCTGCGCGATCAGGTCGAGGAAGGCGCTGTGCACCTCGGCCTCACCGGTCTGGCGGGTGAGGGTGGTGGCGAGGTCGAAGCGGAAGCCGTCGATGTGCATCTCGGTCACCCAGTAGCGCAGCGAGTCCATGATCAGGCCGAGCGCGGCCGGGTGCGCGACGTTGAGGCTGTTGCCGGTGCCGGTGGTGTCGAAGTAGTTCGCGCGGTCCTCCTCCACCAGTCGATAGTAGGAGCCGTTGTCGATGCCCTTGAACGAGAGGGTGGG
This sequence comes from Rathayibacter sp. AY1H2, assembly GCF_002931985.1. Taxonomy (NCBI): domain Bacteria; kingdom Bacillati; phylum Actinomycetota; class Actinomycetes; order Micrococcales; family Microbacteriaceae; genus Rathayibacter; species Rathayibacter sp. AY1H2. The sequence continues at coordinate 14,488 of NZ_PSUV01000011.1, forward strand.
GCCCTTGTCGTTGCCCTCGGCGGTGTGGTTGTAGACCACGTCGAGGATGACCTCGAGGCCGGCCTCGTGGAACGCCTTGACCATGGCCTTGAACTCGTCGACCTGCGAGCCGTCGTCCCCGGCGTGCGAGTACTCGTTGTGCGGCGCGAAGAAGCCGAGGGAGTTGTAGCCCCAGTAGTTGCGCAGGCCCTTCTCCTCGAGGTGCGAGTCCTGCACGAACTGGTGCACGGGGAGCAGCTCGACCGAGGTCACGCCCAGGTCGGTGAAGTGCTTGATCGCGGCGGGGTGCGCGAGGCCGCGGTAGGTGCCGCGGATGTCCTCGGGCACGTCGGGGTGCAGCTTCGTGAAGCCCTTCACGTGCACCTCGTAGACGACGGTCTCCTCGAGCGGGATGCGCGGCGCGGTGTCGCCGCTCCAGTCGAAGGAGTCGGGATCGGTGACGACGCAGCGGGGGACCGCGTGCGCGGAGTCGGCGTCGTTGCGGGTGTCGGCGTCCTCGTAGAACTGGCCGAAGACGTCCTCGGACCAGGTGTACGAGCCCTCGATCGCGGTGGCGTGCGGGTCGAGGAGGAGCTTGGCGGCGTTGTGGCGGAGGCCGTTGGCGGGGTCCCAGGGGCCGTCGACGCGCAGTCCGTAGCGGGTGCCGATGCCCATCTCGGGGACGAGGCCGTGGAAGACGTGGCCGGTCCGCTCGGTGAGGGCGACGCGGGTCTCTGCTCCGGACTCGTCGAAGAGGCAGACCTCGACGCTGTCCGCGGTCTCGGAGTAGACGGCGACGTCGGCGCCGGCGTCGCCGCGGAGGGAGACGCCGAGGGGATACGGGAAGGAACGGGGGGATGCGGGCATGCGTCCATCCTGACCGGGCGGCTCCGGTAGCTTCGCGCCCTTGTCGCCGCGCCCGCCTCCCGCTAATCTTCCAGGCCCTCCCTTCGACACGGCGCCCTCCGCGGGCATATAGTCAGCTGGCTTACTAAATCCTCGGAGGAGAGCGTCGTGCGCAACCGCAAGTGGATCGGGCTGGTCGTCATCAGCCTCGGAGTGGCGACGATCATCGTCGACTCGACCATCGTCAACGTCGCCATCCCGTCGATCGTCGCCGATCTCGGGATCACCTCGACCCAGGTGCAGTGGGTGCAGGAGTCGTACACGCTCGTGTTCGCCGCGCTCCTGCTGGTCTTCGGCACGCTCGCCGACCGCTGGGGCCGGCGCCGCATGCTTATCGTCGGCGTCTCGCTCTTCGCGCTCTCCTCCGTCGCGGCGGCCCTCGCTCCGACCGGCGACCTGCTGATCCTCTCCCGGGTCGTGCAGGGCGTCGGAGGAGCGATGGTGCTGCCGACGACCCTCTCGCTGATCAACGCCACCTTCCGCGGGCGCGAGCGCGCCATCGCCTTCGCCGTCTGGGGCTCGACCATCGGCGGCATGACCGCGGTCGGCCCGCTGCTCGGCGGCTGGCTCACCACCGACTTCTCCTGGCGCTGGGCGTTCGGCATCAACATCCCGCTCGGCGTGATCATCGTGGTCGGAGCGCTGCTGTTCGTCGACGAGTCGCGGCAGCCCGACGGGCGGAGGGTCGACCTCGTCGGCGCCGCGCTCTCGATCATCGCCTCCGCCTCCCTCGTGTTCGCCCTCATCGAGGGGCGCACCCTCGGCTGGTGGGGCGTCGACGAGCGGCTGAGCGTCGGCGGCTGGAGCTGGCCGCTCGGCCTCTCACCGGTCCCGATCGCGTTCGCCGTCGCGGTGCTCGCCGGGGTCGCCTTCGTCCTCTGGGCGCGGGCCCGCGAGCGCGCCGGGCGCTCGGCGATGCTCGCGATCGGGCTCTTCCGCCTCGCCTCGTTCCGCAACGGCAACCTCGCCGCGATGATCGTCTCGCTCGGCGAGTTCGGGATCATCCTGGCGCTGCCGATCTGGCTCCAGAGCGTCCTCGGCTACACGGCCGTGCAGACCGGCCTGGTGCTCCTCGCGCTCGCGCTCGGCTCCTTCGTCGCCTCGGGCTTCGCCGGCGCCTTCGGCAACAGGGTCGCGCCGGTGCTGATCGTGCGGGTGGGTCTCGCGGCCGAGATCGTCGGCGTCGCGGGCATCGGCCTGGTCGTCTCCGACTCCACCCCGTGGTGGGCCCTCGTCCCGTTCCTCGCCGTCTACGGCTTCGGCGTCGGCCTCGCGACGGCGCAGCTGACCGGGGTCGTGCTCCGGGACGTGCCCGTCGAGCTCAGCGGGCAGGGCTCGGGCACGCAGTCGACCGCGCGGCAGATCGGCTCGGCGCTGGGCATCGCCGTGCTCGGGACGATCCTCTACACCTCGACCGCGGGGGTCCTCACGACCTCGCTCGAGCAGCAGGGCCTCCCCGCGGAGCAGGTCGCGAGCACCGTCGACGCGGTGGTCGACTCCTCCGGCGCCGCGATCGCCGGGCTGGCCGCCTCACCGGACACCGCCGACGCGGCCCGGGCGGCGGGCGAGGCGTTCTCGGACGGCACCCGCTACGCGGCCTTCGCCGCCGCCGGGTTCCTCGCCGTCGGCTTCCTGGCCACGCTCTCGCTCGGCCGCCCGGCAGAGGAGGAGGAGCCGGAGGTCAGCTCAGCGGAGCCGAGTCGTCGGCGGTGAAGACGATCTTGCCGATCGTGCGGTCGGCGCCGGTCGCTCGGCGCGACAGCACGTCGACGACGTCGCCCAGCGGATGCACGGCGCCCGGCCGGGGCCGCAGCTCGCCGGAGGTGGCGAGCGAGACCGCGCGCCCGATCCGCTCCGCCGTCGCCACCACGATCATGTTGCGCACCCGCGGGCGGTCGCGGCGGACGAGGCCCGTCGCCTGCGAGACCAGCGCCGGACCGCTCGGCACCAGCGTCGCGATGCGCCCGCCCTCGGCGAGGAGGATCGCCGCGTCGTCGACCGGCAGGTGGCCGGAGACGTCGACGACCACGTCGAAGCGGCCGCCCAGCACCCCGAGGTCGAGCGCGCGGTAGTCGTGCGGCTCGGCGCCGAGCGAGCGGAGCAGGTCGGCGGAGGCGGCCGAGCCGGTGGCCGCGACCGTGCAGCCCGCCCGCACCAGCAGCTGGATCGTCGGATCGCCGATGGCTCCCGAGCCGCCGCTGACGAGGACGCGCTCGCCGGCGCGCACGTGCAGTGCGTCCACCAGGCCCACCGCGGTGCCGCCCGACATCGCGAGCGTGACGGCCTCGACGAAGCCGAGGGAGTCGGGCATCGGGACGAGCGAGCGGCTGCGCGCGATGGACGCGTCGGCGAAGGCGTCGCCGTCGCGGGTCATCCCCACCACGCGGTCGCCGATCGCGACCGAGTGCGACCCCGGGCCGAGCGCCTCGACGGTGCCGGCGATGTCGAGGCCGAACCCGTAGGGACGGGAGCGGCCGACGGCCATGATCCGCGCGGAGCCGGACAGGATCTTCTCGTCGGTCGCGTTGATGCTCGCCGCGCGTGTGCGCACCAGGACCTCGCCGCGACCCGGCATCGGCACCGGCGCCTCCCGCCACGAGAGCAGATCGGGCCCGCCGAACCTGTCGTACCCGAGTCGTCGCATGTCGCTCCCGTCGTCCGTGCCAGCCCCCCGAGCCTAGGGCGTGACCGCTGAGCGGAGGCGTCGCGGGCGCCCGGCGGAACCCCCTCCGGTGCCCGCGGGCCCGGTGCTACCGTGGCGGCCATGAGCGCAGACGACAGCCCCGAGTTCGCAGGCTTCGAGGCCACCCCCTCCACCGATGCGGAGAAGGCCGACGACGTCCGCCCCGCCGACGCCGAGGTCGAGGAGAACACGACGGCCGACGAGAGCCGCGACCCGGACCACGGCTACGACCCGATGAGCGAGAGCGGCTCCGAGAACGCCCCCGAGGACGAGGTCGGCCCCCGCGAGGACGAGGAGGGCCTGCTTCCCCCCGGCAGCACCGCCGAGGGAGCCGGCACCGCGCTCGGCGCCGACGCCGTCGAGGGCGGCGAGCCCCTGGGCGAGAACGCGAGCGCCGGCACCCCCGGCCAGCTCGCCGACGAGCGCTGGCGCACCAACGGCATCAACCCGCTGGGTTGAGCCTTCTTCCGCGGCGGTCCCCGCCCGCCGCGGCGCAGTCGGCTACTCGGGATGGCTGGGCGGGTGGAGCGTCCTGCGTCCAGCTACGACGGACCGCTGACACGCGTTCCGCCGGTTCGCCTCGCGGACACAGCGGCGGTGGACGCCCGGCCGCGCGGGCCATCGACTCCTCCATCCACGGCCACGGCGGCGCGCCGTGAGGCGAACCGTCGAAACGCGTTCCAGCGTTTCGGCGTAGCCGGACGCGACCCGCTCCACCTGCCCGGCTGTCTGCGGGAGCCGACCGCGCCGCGGCGGGCGGGGACCGCCGCGGGAGTGAACATCGCCGGAGGCGAACCGTCGAAACGCGTTCCAGCGTTTCGGCGTAGCCGGTCGCGACACGCTCCACCTGCCCGGCCACTCCTGGGAGCCGACCGCGCCGCGGCGGGCGGGGACCGCCGCGGGAGTGAACACCGCCGTGAGGCGAACCGTCGAAACGCGTTCCAGCGTTTCGGCGTAGCCGGTCGCGACTCGCTCCACCTGCCCGGCCACTCCTGGGAGCCGACCGCGCCGCGGCGGGCGGGGACCGCCGCGCAACAAACACAGCTGGCGTTCCGGTTGCTCGGAGGAGGAGCAGGGGTGGGCGCCGTAGCGTTCCGGGAGCGCGGCACGCCGGTCGCGCGGACGGGGAGTCCCATGTCGTTGTTCCTGAACCGCACTCGTGAGGTCCGATGGACCGAGGACGAGAGGCGGGCGCTGGCCGAGGCGGTGGCGGAGGACCGGGCCGACGCCTGGCGCGGAGTGGGTGCGCTGGATCGCACCGTCGTCGTCTCGACCGAGGATCCCGGCGTCCGCGGCGGCGCGCGCTGGCCCACCGATCACCGTGCGTTCCTGCGCGTCGACCGCGGCGCCTCCGTGGTGCTCGCTACCGACGGGCTGAGCGATCCCTTCGACCGGCTCGCGCATCCCGGCACCGGTCTCGGCCTCGAGCTGTGCCTCGAGACGTCCGCCGTCCGCGGCGTCCCCACCGCCGAGCTCTGGAACCACTGGCACTTCCGCCTGCTGTACGAGGCCGCCCGACGGGCCGCCCTCCAGGGGGTGTGCTGCCGCAGCTCCCTCGACACGGCGCGGCTCGCGAACGTCGCGGCGCCGCCCGCCTGGACCGATGAGCAGGGCACCGTCGGCGTCCTCCTGGGCCTGCGCAGCCCCGGCCTGCCCGAGCGGCTCGACCTGGCGACCGGTCACGCCGACCTGGTCACCCTCACGCCGCTGCGGCCGCAGGAGCACGCCCGGGCGTCGGTCGACGCGGGCGCCCGTGCCGAGATCGCCGAGCGCCTCCGGGCCCTGTCGCACGAGGAGCTCGTGCACACGGCCCGGCCGCTCGTGGTCTGAGGAGCGTCGCGGCTCAGGAGCCCTCGGCCGGCTCCGGCACCACGGTCATCTCGCCGGTGTTGTTCGCGCTCGCGATGAACTGCTCGATCCACAGGCGGTTCAGCGACGGCCGCTTGCTGCCGTGGAACCGGAAGTGCAGCGGAGTCGTCGGGTGCACCCAGACGGAGCTGCGGCCGTAGCCGGACGACTCCGGCTCGCTCCAGGAGAGGCTGAACGACTCGTTCCGCCGCATCTTGGTGAACATCGCGACCTTGAGGTGCGCGAGGAGCCGGTCCTCGAAGTCGATCTCGAGTGATTGCGGTCCGTAGATCAGTCGTCCCATTGTCTCCGCCGTGAAGTCGTGCCGACGCGCCGGAGTCCCGGACGGCGTCGCGGGCTCCGTGAGCTCGGGAGCCGCCACGGAGAGGATACCGATCCTGCGGCCCGGAGGGGTGGCACGGGTTTCGCCTCCGCCGGCCGGGGGCGTAATCACCCCGTCAACGACGGACGCCCCGCCGACCGGATCCGGGGATCCTGGTCGACGGGGCGTCGTAAGTCGGAGATTACTCGCCGACGCCGCGGATGTTCGCGGCCTGCGGGCCCTTGCGGCCCTGCTCGACGTCGTACTCGACGTGCTGGTTCTCGACGAGCTCGCGGTAGCCCTGCTTCGCGATGGCGGAGAAGTGCGCGAACACGTCGGCGCCTCCGTCGTCGGGAGCGATGAAGCCGAAGCCCTTTTCGGAGTTGAACCACTTAACGGTGCCAGTAGGCATTTCTTTTCCTTATGTGTTAATGACGCCGACCGGGGCCTGCGTCGTCAGAGTCCGCACGAGTGTGCGGTACCCGCTCGACTCGGCCTCCGCGGGTGAAACACGCGTCTGCCGGAGTCGCCCGGGTCGTCTAGGGGCTGAGCTCGCGCCTCCGGGGGAGGGCGGCTCTGCGGGGGAGAACGTCCCGCGGACCGGGCGTGCCGGTGGAGCGGGGGTCGAACGAGGAACGGCGCGGCTTCCGCGGCGTCCTGTGAAGGGCGGTACCCGCGTGCGAGGCGGGCGTTCGAACCGGACGACCGAGGACGATGCTCTCGGTCGGTGCGGTCTCTATCAGGGGCTGAGTCTCTTCGTCGTCGTGCGACTTCTCAGCCGTGGAATTCGGGCGATCGCCCAGGAGATGTCTCGACTCTACGGGATCACGGCCCCCGAGCGCGACCGCCGGCGTCAGACGGCGCGCCGATCCGCGTGCGCGAGGCGGCCGGAACCGCTGTCCGGGCGGGTCGCGGTGTGCCACGATACGACTCGGATCGCGCCGTTCCCCGCCGCCGATCCCCGCCACAGCCTCCCCGCCACCGTCGCCCCGGAACGAGCCCGGAGCCCGTCCTCCCGAGGTCACCGTGCCACTGCCTCCCCGGCCCGCCGACGCCGCGGTGCTGCTGCGCGAGCAGTGCGAGGTCGGCGTGCTCTGCGCCCGGCGTGCGGGCGGGGTGCTGACCGCCGCCTCCGCGCTGCACCTGCTCGCCCTGACGCCCGCGCAGCTGACCACGGTGCTGCCGAGCCTGGCGCTACTGGTCGTCTCGGCGCTCGTGCAGCTCGCGCCCGGCCGATCGGTCGCGACCGGGACGAGGGCCGTGATCCTGGGATCCGCGCTGGACGTCGCGGCACTCGCCGCCTTCCTCTCGCCGGGCGTCGACGCCTCCCTCCGCGCCGTTCTGGGCGGGATCACGATGCTCGCCTCGATGGCGCTGCCGTGCGCGCTGCTCGCCGTCGGCTCCTGGCGGGGCATGCCGTGGGCCGCGGTCCTCGCGCTGCTCCCGGTCCTCGCCCTCGGCGCGGCGGCGACGGGCGCGTCCGGGCGCGCTCCCTTCGTCCTGATCTCGGTCGTCGTCTGCTGGGCGCTGCTCCTGACCGCCGCGCGGTGGCTCGCGGGCTGCGTCGCGCGTGCGCACGTCGGCACCGCCCGCCTCCGGACCGCCCACGACGCCGAGCGCCGCTCGAGCGAGAGCGAGTCCAGGCACCGCGCCGACGCGCGGCTGATGCACGACACGATCCTGGCGACGCTGACAATGGTGGCGCACCGGGGGGAGGGCGTGCCCGCTCCCGTGCTGCGCGACCGGGCCGCCGCCGACCTGGCCCTCCTGCGCGGTCTGGAGACGGTGGAGGAGCCGGACCCGGACGGGGCGGCCGGGGTGCCGGAGGCGCTCCTCGCGCTCGGTCGGCGGTCGGCGGCGGTGGGCGTGGAGGTGCGCTGGCACGGCGGTGCGCAGCCGCGGATCCGACCGGAGGTGCTCGACGCCGTGGTGCGCGCGACCGGGGAGTGCCTCGAGAACGTGCGGCGCCACTCCGGAGCGGACCTGGCCCACGTGAGCGTGGCGGAGGAGGCGGGCTCGCTCCGCGTCGTCGTCTCGGACGAGGGGCGCGGTTTCGACCCGGCCGCGGTGGCGGCCGGACGCCTCGGCCTCGCGGAGTCGGTCGTCGGCCGGATCGAGGCGGTGGGCGGCGAGGTCCGGGTCTTCTCGGCGCCCGGGTCCGGCGCGACCGTGCTGCTGAGCGTGCCGCTGTGAGCGGGTCGCGGCAGGAGGAGGGGACGCTCCTGGAGCTGGTCCGGGCGGCGGACAGGAGCCCGGGCGCGCTGTGGAGCATCCGCGAGCGCCTCACCCGGCCGAACCGCCTGAGCGGGAGCTACCTCGGGCTGGGCTTCCTCACGATGGCGGTGCTGCTCGACATCCGCGGAGTGATCTCGTACCTCTGGTCCCTCGACGCGCGGTCCGCGACCTGGCTGAGCGGACTCTCCTGGCTGCTGGTCGTCGCCGCGAGCGCGGTGGGGGTCTCGATCGCCCTCCGCCGCCACGGCGAGCTGCCGCGCCGGGCCTTCGCGGGCGTCCTCGCTGTGGACGTGGCCGCGCTGCTGCTCGAGTTCGCCGACCACGCCCTGCCGACACCGGCTCCGATGTACTACCCGTCGGTCTGCGTGGGAGTGGGCGCGGGCGTGATCGCGCTGATCACCTTCCAGCCGCTCTCGCGCTCGTTCCTCGCTCTGGTGGTCCTGGTCGGGCTCACGGCGCTCGGCCTCGTCGGCCAGGCGCTCCTCGGCGACGGAGGCGCCGCCCTCGCGGTGAGCAACGTCCTCCTCGCCGTCGCGCCCGCGGCCGTGTGCGTCGTCGTGCTCACCTCGCTCGACCAGTACGTGCGGCGCACGCTCGACCGCAGCCTGGCCGACGGCACCGTCCACGCCGCGGACGACGAGTTCTCGCAGGTGGACGCCCGCATCGAGGAGCTCCTCGAGCGGGTCCGGACGCCGGTGCCGCTGGACGAGGAGCTGGGCGAGCGGGCGCGGGTGCTCGGAGACGAGCTCCGCGAGGCGCTCGCCCGCAGCCACGACCGCACCTGGCTGAGGATCGCGGTGGAGGAGTCGGCGCTGCTGTCCTCCGCTGTCGCGATCGACGATCCGAGCGGGGCTGCGGCGCTGCTGGCCCCGCTCGACCGCTCGCGGCTGCTCTCGGTGCTCTGGCTGCTCACCGCCCCCGCGGGGAGGACTCCGCTCGCCGTCCGCCTGGAGCCGGGCCAGGGCGGCGGGGTGGAGCTCGCCCTGGTCGCCGCGGGCATCCGCGCCCGCGACCTCGACCGCTCGGTCTGGGGCATCCTCAGCGAGCTCGGCGAGCACCGCACGACGACCGACCACGGCGCGACGAGGATCTTCGTCGCCCACCGGCCCCGCAGGAGGACGACGACATGAGCGACGAGCCCGCGATCACGCTGGCCATCCTCGACGACCACCCGATCCTGCTGGCGGCGCTGGCGGAGTGGATCCGCCGCTCGGGCACGGACATCCGCGTGGCGGCGACGGCCGGCACCTGGACGGACCTGCTCGCGCACCCGGCCTTCCCGACCGACGTGGTGCTGCTCGACATCGACCTCGGCGACGAGCTCGACCTCGCCATGAAGATCCGGGTCATCGCGGCCGCCGGCGCCGCCACGATCATCATCAGCACGCACTCCGACCCGGGCACGATCAGCCGGGCGCTCGAGGCCGGGGCGCACGGCTACGTGGTCAAGAGCGAGCGGACCGAGACGATCCTCGCGGCGATCCGGGCGGCGGCGCGCGACGAGCGCTTCCTGACGGCGCAGACGCGGGAGCTGCTCGGGCCCGACCGCCCGGGCACCCTGACGCACCGCGAGCGGGAGATCGTCCGCCTCTTCGTCGACGGGATGCCGCTGAAGCAGGTCGCCACGCTCCTCGGCATCACCCAGGACGCCGCGCGGAGCTCGCTGCGCAGCGCCCGGGGCAAGTACCGGGCGGAGGGGCTGGCCGTCGGCACGAAGATCTCGCTCCGTCGGCAGGCGCTGCGCGACGGGATCGTCGAGCGCTAGGCCCGCGCTCGACGGTCCCGGGGGCCTAGACCGTCTCGGCGCGCTTCTGCCGCGCGGGCTCGGCGGGGTCGGAGGGTCCGTTCCAGATCGAGACGATGCCCCAGACGACGGCCGCGATCGGCACGGCCAGCACGGCGCCGACGATGCCGGCGAGGACGGTGCCCACGGTCAGGGCGATCAGGACGATCAGCGGGTGCAGCTTCAGCGAGCGCGCCATCACGACCGGCTGGAGGAAGTTGCCCTCGAGCTGGTTGACCCCGATGACGACCAGGATCACGATCAGCGCGGCGACCGGGCCGTTGGCGACCAGGGCGACGAGAGCGGCGAGGATGCCGGCGGCCGTGGCTCCGACGATCGGGATGAACGCGGTGAGGAAGACGATGACGGCCAGCGGGATCGCCAGCGGCACCTGGATGATCGCCAGCGCGACACCGATGCCGATCGCGTCGACCGCCGCGACGGTCGCCGTTCCACGGACGTAGCCGCCCAGCACGTCGACCGTCTTGTGCCCGACGCGCTTGGCGCGCTCGTAGCCCGAGCCGGTGAAGGGGCGCAGGAGGAACTCCCAGATCTTCGGGCCGTCCTTCATGAAGAAGAACAGCACCACGATCATCAGCACGAGGCCGGTGATGAAGTTCGCCGCCGCGGAAACGCCCGCGAGCGCGCCGTTGCCGAACGAGCTGGAGGTGAGGAAGTCGACGACCGACTGGCGGGCGGACTCGATCTGCTCGTCGGTGATCTGGAACGGCAGGTGCTGCACGTAGTCCTGCAGCGAGGTGACGCCGTCGGAGGCGCTGCTGACCAGCTCGTCCCACTGGTTGCGGACCGCGACCGTGATCAGCCAGCCGACCGCGCCGAGGACCGCGAGCAGCCCGATCAGCGCCAGCCAGGTCGCGAGGATCGACGGCACGCCCTTGCGCCGCATCCACGCCAGCACCGGGTGGATCGCCGCGGCGAGGATGAGCGCGATCATCACGGGGATGAGCACCAGCGTGAGCTGCGTCATCGCGAAGACGAGCACCGAGGCCAGCAGGAGGACGATGACCACCTGGAGGCAGCGGGTGGCGAACCGGCCGAGGCCGTCGCTCCAGACCCGCCGCTGCGGATCGGGTGCGCTCGGCTGCGGCGCGGCGGCGCTGGTCGAGGAGTCGTTGCGGTCGAAGAAGCCCATGGAGGGACGGTATCGGCTCGGGCCGACCTGCCGTCCCTCCTTGACACCCCGCCCGCGCCGCGGCGATGCGGGGGTCAGAGACCGGCGGGCTTCTCCGGCGTGCGCAGCCAGGCGTCGAAGAAGTCCGCCAGGTCGGAGCCGGAGACGTTCTCGGCCAGGGCCTGGAAGTCGGCGGTCGTCGCGTTCGAGTAGCGGTTCTCGGAGGCCCAGCGCTTCAGCAGCACGCCGAACGTGTCCGCGCCGATCCGGTCGCGGAGGGCGACGAGCGTCAGGCCGCCGCGGGCGTAGACGGGCGCGTCGAAGAGGCCCGCGGCTCCGGGGTCGGCGACGGCGGTCGACCAGAACGGGTCGTCGGCGGGAGCGGCGGCGACCCGGGCGGCGGACTCGGTGACGCTCGCGCCGCCGGTGTGCTCCTCCCAGAGCCACTCGGCGTAGGTCGCGAAGCCCTCGTTCAGCCAGATGTCGGACCAGGTCTCAGGCGTGACGCTGTCGCCGTACCACTGGTGCGCGGTCTCGTGCGCGACGGTCGACTCGTCCGCGCCGCCGGAGTAGAACGAGCGGCCCTGGGTCTCGAGGGCGTAGCCGATCCGCTCGTCGTCGACCACGGCTCCGGCCGAGCGGAACGGGTACGGGCCGAAGACGGAGGAGAAGTAGTCGATGATCGCGCCCTGCTTCGCGAGGGCCGCCTCGGTGCGGGCGCGGGTGTCGCCGGTGATGTCCCGGTCGATCGCGTCGATGGTCGTCACGCCGCCCTGGGTGGAGCGGACCAGGTCGTAGTCGCCGATGTTCACCATGGCGAGGTAGCTCGCCATCGGGCTGGTCTCGACCCAGCGGGAGGTCGTCCACCCCTTCGACGTGGTGGGGGAGCCGACCGGCAGGCCGTTCGCGACCACCGTCCGGCCCTCCGGGACCGTGATGCTGAAGGTGTAGCGCGCCTTGTCGGCGGGCGAGTCGTTGACGGGGTACCAGGTCGAGGCGCCGTCCGGCTCGCTGGCGACCAGGGCGCCGTCGTCCGTCGACCACCAGCCGAAGGGGGCCCCGGTGCCGTCGACGGGGTTCCCGGTGGTCCCGGCGTAGTCGATGCTCACCAGTGCGGGCAGGCCCTTCCGGAGGGTCCGGGCGGGCGTGACGGTCAGCTCGTCCCCCGACTGCGAGAACCGGGCGCCCCCGGCGTTGACGGTGACCTTCGAGACGGTGAGGCCGGTCAGGTCGAAGGAGAGCGAGCGCAGGTCCTTCTGGGGCGCGAGGGTGACCACGGCCCTGCCGCCGAGGGCCCGGGTCGCCGGATCGTACTTCAGGACGAGGCTGTAGGTGAGGGCGTCGAAGCCGCTGCTGCCGAGGCCGGGGAAGTACGGATCGCCGGCGCTGGTGCCCCCGTCGACGGCGCCCGCGCGGGCGGCGGGGGAGGCGATGGCGGCGGGTGCGAGGAGGAGGGAGGAGGCCACGAGCGCGCTGAGCGCGGCTGACGCACGGAATGTCATGTCCGCACGCTAGCGGGCGGGCGTTTCGTGCGCGTGTCGGCACCGTGCCGAGGAGAAGCCTCGTCGATCGACGGACGGGCGATGACGCTCCTGCCGGGGCGAGTCAGCTGCGGAATCCGTCGCTGCCACGGAGCATCGCACGGTGGAACTACCCATTCGAGCCGCCGGAGCCCCGCGGATCGTTGCGGCGGCGACGGATTCCGCACTACAGTCGCCGTGTTCATGCAGGTGCATGGGGTGCGGTACCCGAAGCCGCACTGCACCGCCCTGCTCGGAGCAGACGCCTCCGCCGGGAGGGATGACGATCCTCTCTCCCGGCGGGAGGCGGACCGGGCGGATCCGCCCGGCCGCCGCCGGCGCTACGCCGGGACGCGCACCGTCAGCCCGCCGGGCTCGATCCAGGTGCGGAACGCCGAGGTCGAGCCGAACGGATCGCCGTCGAGCTCGATCTCCTGCGCGTGCTCGAGGCGGACCGTGAGGTCGCGGCCCTTCACGTACCGCAGGGCCGACACCTCCTTGGTCAGCCCCATCAGCTTCTTGCCGACGACGCCGCTGCGGCGGAGCACGCCGTTCTCCCACACCACCTTGAAGATGATCTGCACCCAGCCGAAGAAGCCCTCGGGGCGCAGCAGGACGATGTCGAACTCGCCGTCGTCGACGGCCGCGTCCGGCAGCAGGAGGATGTTCGCCGGCAGGGCGCCGCAGTTGCCCACGATGATCGTGTGCGCGCGCACCTTGCGGGTCTTCGAGCCGTCGAGGCGGTAGCGGAACTCGAGCTGGTTCTTGTCGAGCAGGGCCTTCCGCAGCGCGTCCACGTAGGCGAGCCAGCCGGCCCGCTTCTTGAGGTCGTCGTCGGTGTTGGCGAGCATCTTCGCGTCGATCCCGAGGCCCGCCATCACGACGTAGGCGTGGCGGTCGCGGCCCGTGGAGGTCTCGATGTCGATCATCCCGACGTCGATCGCCCGGTCCTGTCCGGAGAACGCGACGGTCAGGGAGTTGTCGATGTCGTCGAGCGTGAGGTTCAGGTTGCGGGCGAGCAGGTTGCCGGTGCCGGAGGGCAGCAGCGCGAGCGAGGCGTCGGAGCCGCGGAGGGCCTCCGCCACGACGCGGACCGTCCCGTCGCCGCCGGCCGCGATCACGACGTCGGCGCCCGCGGCGAGGGCCTCCTTCGTCTGACCGGCCCCGGGGTCCTCGACGGAGGTCTCGTACCAGAGCGTCTCCTCCCAGCCGGCGGCCTCCTCGGCGCGCTTCACAGCGGCCTTCACCGACTCCAGGTCGACCTTGACGGGGTTGTAGACGAGCGCGGCACGGCGGCGCTCAGGCATCGTCGCGGCTCTCGTCGAGCTCGTCGCCGTTCTCGTCGACACGGCCCGGTCGCACGGCGGCGTCCTCGCGGATGTCGATGCGGGTGTCGCCGGCCTCGGTGGTGGAGACCTCGATGCGCGGGGCCGCGTCGGCCTCCGTCGCCTTCGGGGCGCTGGTCAGCTGGTCGTGGCGGTCGTCCGCGCTCTGGTCGGTCATGCCTGGACGGTAGCAGCGGGCGATCCGCGCACGCGCGGGCTTGCGTCAGCGGCTGCGTGCCGCCTGAAGACCCCAGAGCACGAGCGGGATCTGGAGCGGGAGGCGCAGCAGCGTGATCACCCGGGTCCGAGGCCGACGGGCGTCCCGCGCCATCTGCACGTTGCCGGGGAGGACGGCGGCCATCAGGGCGGCGGAGGCGAGACCGCCGGCCGCGCGGGTCCGCGGGTGCAGCGTCGCGGCCGCGCAGACCAGCTCCGCCGCTCCCGAGACGAGGACCCATCCGCGCGCCGAGCCGGGCATCCCTCGCGGGACGACCGCGTCGAAGGTCCGCGGGTGCACCAGGTGCACGACTCCCGAGACCGCCATCGCCGACACGAGCACGAGCGGGCCCGCGCCCAGGCGGCTCATCGGCCCTCCGCCCCGCGCTCGAGCGGAGCGACGTGGTCGAGGATCCGGCGCCACTCGCGCACGAGCGCCAGCCGGCCGGCTCCGTCGACCGTCACGGTGCGCGCCCGCGCGAGGCGGCCGCGGTACCAGCGGCCGTCCTCGGCGCTCGCCACCGGGTCCGCGTCGCCGTGGACCAGGAGCGTCTCGGCGGTCACCCGGTCGAGGTCGTCGGCCCAGGAGCCGTCGCGGAGCGCCGCGAGGTCGGTCGCGGCGCCGCTCGGGCCCTGCCGCCAGCCCTCGGCGAGCATCCGCTCCAGCCGGTTGCGCAGTCCGCCGTGGGTGGCGAGCACCGGGTCGTCGGAGTCGATCCCGAGCGCGTCCAGGCCCGGCTGCGTCTGCGGGAGGGCGGCGGCGATCGCGTCGGCGTCCTCTCCGCGGAGGGTCTCGCGCCGCTCCCACGCGCTGGTGGGGTGCACGATCACGCCGGCCTGCGGGGGCGCGGGGGTGCCGACCAGCGCGAGGCGGTCCACGAGGTCGGGGTGCCGGGCCGCGAGCGAGAGCGCGAACGCGCCGCCGGAGCCCCAGCCGACCACGCCGACGCTGCCGAAGCGGGCGCCCTCGACCATGCGGGCTGTGCGCTCGGAGCGGCGCAGGTACTCGGCGAGGTCGTCCGCGCGGTCCTCGACGCGGCCGTGAGCGGCGTCGACCGGGTCCGAGGCGCCGTAGCCGGGGCGGTCGAGGATCAGCAGGTGCAGACCCCACGGACCGGTGACGGTCGGGTCGGGGTCGAAGCCGCCCGCTCCGGGAGTGGGGTGGCAGAACACCACCAGCCGGTCGGCGACGGGATCGCCCGCCGCCGAGACGCCCATCCCGCGGCCGGACCGCAGCTCGAAACGGTGGTTCGCCATGTCGCCTCCCGGGTGCGCCGAGGGTCGGCGCGTCGCCCCCAGTCAAGCGGAGACGGCGGCCCGCGCGCTGGGCCTTGTGCCGGAGCGGGAGCAGTCGGACGCGTCTGGAGCGGGCGTGCTCGATGCGGGTGGTGCGACCGTCGTCAACCCCGGTGACGCGCCCTCCGCCGTCCGGTGGACTGGACGGTCCCTCGAGGAAGGACCACCCGTGATCCGCACAGCACTGCCCGCGACCGTCGACGACGTGGAGCTCGACCCGGTCGGCGACGACGGCTGGCGGGTCCGCGCCCGCACCGAGGACCCGCGGGAGCCGGAGGCCGTGCTCGGCTTCATCACGCCGGTCGACGGCGGCTTCGAGGCGCACCGCCTCGGGCTGCCGCAGGAGGACGTGACCTGCCCGTCGCTCGAGGACGCGCTCTCGAGGTACGTCGCCGAGGAGCCGCTGCCCGCGTGGATCCGCACCGCCCGGACGGAACCGCGCACCGGCTTCCTCGGCGAGCGGGAGGTCGTGGTCGGCACCCCCGAGGCCGAGGGGGCGGGCCTCCTGGTCGTGCACGTCGACGGCGAGCTCGCCGGGCACGTCGTCGCGACCAACCCGATCGCCTTCGTCGCCGAGCGCGGCGACCTCCCGCCCCTCGTCGTCGAGTCGATGGACGGGCTCCTCGCGCTCGTCTCGGGACTGCGCCGGTAACCCCTGCCCCCCGCGGAGGTCGACCCCCGTGGCAGGCGGTCGGCCGCCGCCTAGCGTGCTGGGAGCGGGTCGGCACCGGCTCCGTTCGGTGCTGCCGCGGATGATCGAGCAGGGGCGGGGCAGCGTGATCACCACCTCCTCCGTCGCCGGGCTCGACGGCGCCCCGGGCCTCAGCCCCTCCGTCGCCTCGAAGCGCGGGGTCGCCGGGCTCACCAGGAGCGCGGCCCTCGAGGTCGCGGGCACCGGCGTCCGGGTCGACTCGGTCCACCCGTCGCCCGTGAACACCCGGATGATGCGCTCGATCGAGGCGGGAGCCGTCGACGCCGGCGCACCGTCCGTTCACCCGATGTCCACGTGACGCCGCGGAGGAGGGGAGCGAGGATGGGGGCGTGTCCCGTCGCCTCCTCCTCCCCGTCGCCGGCGTCCTCGCCGCGGCCCTCGCCGCCGGCGGGCTGACGCTCCTCGTCTGGACGATCGACGAGACGCCGTTCGCACGGCCCGACGCCGGCTTCGACCGTCTGACGAGCGAGGTCGCCGCGGTGCCCGGAGTCTCCCTCGACGGCGCCGAGCGCTGGGTCGAGGCGCCGGCGTTCGGCCCGCCGACCTCCTGGGTCGGGGTCGCGGTCGAGGAGCCGGCGCTCGCCGACGCCCTCGCGACGGCCTGTGCGACCGAGTACGCGGATCCGGTGCTGTGGTCGTTCCGGGCGACGTCCGCAGGCGGGAACACCCTCTCCTTCGCGGGCGCGGAGGAGCCGACCGCCGCGTGCCCCGCTCCCGCTGTCGACGCGTCGGCCCTGCTCGAGCGGATCGACGGGCTCGGCCGCGGCCTGGAGCTGCACGCGTCGCTCCGCGAGGGGGCCTTCGCCCTCGACTCCTTCGAGGACGTCTCCGGCGGGCTGCCCGCGCTGCTCCCGATCGTCCGGGCGGCGGAGGACCTGCGGGACGCTGCGGGCGCGGAGCGGGGCGCCCCGGTCGAGATCTCCGGTCCCTGGGCCGCGATCACCGTCGGTCCCGGCGAGCAGGAGCGGACCGCCGCGCTGCTCACGACCCTCGTCGAGGAGCACGGCGTCACCGCCTACTGGGCGACCGAGGACGGCCTGCGGATCGTCGCGCCCGACGGCGGGCACGCCGCGATCGAGGCCGCCGTGCGCGGCTCCGGGCTGCCGGTGGCCGACCGGCCCCTGCGGTTCGAGGCCGACGAGTCCTGACGCCGGGCGGCCGTGAACGGGTGCGGCCTGGCTCAGACCTCGGTGGCGGGTGCTCGACGGGCTCCCCGGCTCACGACGGGAGGCACCTCCAAGACGGGGACTGCACGCTTCATGAACCGGTCGAAGTCCGGAACAGTGAACGCGGCGTACCCGTGCTCGGGAGTGAACAGGAGCCCCATCCCGATCAGCTCCGCGCGGACCGATCCGAGCTGAGTGGACGCGCGCTCCAGAAGCGCCGCGACGTCGCCCGCTTTCTGGGGCTCTGGTCCGAGCTCCGCCATGGCTCGCATGTACGCGGTCTGAAGTGGACTCGCCCGATCGAGTCGCACGCGGAAGAAGGAGCTGTCCAGCTTCGCCTCGTATGCCTCCCTCGCCAGTTCGACGTCCTCCCGGTGGATGCGATCGTTCTCAGCCACCGTCCAGACCTGGTAGCCCAGTTCCTGGATGAAAGAGGGGTATCCGGTCGTGATCTCGACTGCGAGTTCAACAGCGTCGTCGTCGTAGACCGCGCCCTCGGCCGCTGCCGGCTCTCGGAGAGCCGCTACCGCTTCGTCGTGATCGAGCGAGTCGATCCGCGGAAAGGTGAAGAGCCGCTCGGCGTACGATCTCGCATCGCCCACCAGCTCGGCGATTTGCGGAAGACCGGCACCGACGAACGTGACGGGGAGGCTCCGCTGCACGGTCTTGTGGATGGCTTGGATGAGCGCTTCGAGCTGCGGTGAGTCGAGGATCTGGACCTCGTCGATGAGCAGGACGATCCCCTCGCCCTGCTCGGCCGCCGCTTCACCCACGGCGACGAGGACGTCCGTCAGGTCCAGTCCGAGATCCCGATGATCGGCCACTCCTTCTGCCAGCGGTACATCCCATCCGATGGACCACTCGCCGTCCGCTCCGACAGACACCGCGAAGGCGCTCAAGACCGCGGCGGCGTGCCTCCCGCGGTCGGTCCATCTCGCGCGGGGGGACAGGCGGAGGAGTGCCGCCTTGAGCTGGGTTGCCAGCACCTGGCGGAACCGGCCCTCGTCGTGCTTGACCGCCTCGAACTCGATCACTGTCCCCGTTCTCCTCCTGGGCGATCGTCCGGAAGCCGTTGAGAAGGACCGTCTTTCCGACGCCCCGCAGCCCCGTGATGATCATCGACTGGTTCGTGCGGCCCCGTCGCAGGCGCGTCAGCAGGGTGCGGAACGCCTGGGTCTGCTCGTCTCTGCCGATGAGGATCTCCGGTCGCGCTCCCGCGTTCGGCGTGCAGGGATTGTCGACGGCATCCATACGGGCCGGTTCAGGAGTCTTACTGTGCTTTATCCAGATCGAGTGAAGCGCAGTAAAGCCATCGAACGGCGCCCGTCACGCGCGCCAGGCCGCCAGCTCCTCCGCAGCCGCCAGGACGCGGTGGGTCGGCGAGAGGTCGAGGACGCGCGCGCCTGAGCGCCTGCGAGGCCCGGATCCCGCCTCCTGGACCCGCGACCCAGGGAACGCTGGCAGGATGTACGGGACGGTCGGTGCGCGAGAGCGCGCCGCACGGACGGCACCGCCCGCTGAGAGCGGCCCCGCCCGGCCCCGTCCCGCACACCTCCACCCGCTCCCGACAGCGCTCACAGCGCCGGAGCGACACATCACCGCGGCCCGACCGGGCACGCGGTCGGACCCTGCGCCGCGCGCCCGCGTCCAGCCACTCCCTCCCGGAAGAACCGCATGAGAAACGCCAGAACCGCCAAGCCCGCCCGCCACCACCTCGAGCTCCCCAAGCCCAAGCCCCTCGAGAAGGGCGCCATGCGGATCACCCCGCTCGGCGGCCTCGGCGAGATCGGCCGCAACATGACCGTCTTCGAGCACAAGGGCAAGCTGCTCATCGTCGACTGCGGCGTCCTCTTCCCCGAGGAGAACCAGCCCGGCATCGACGTGATCCTCCCCGACTTCGCCGCGATCCGCTCGCGCCTGAAGGACATCGAGGCCATCGTCCTCACCCACGGCCACGAGGACCACATCGGCGGCGTGCCGTACCTCCTCAAGGAGCGCGGCGACATCCCGATCATCGCCTCGACCTTCACCCTCGCGCTGATCAGCGCGAAGCTGCAGGAGCACCGCATCACGCCACGCACGCGCCCGGTGAAGGAGGGCGACCGGATCGACGCCGGCGTCTTCGACCTCGAGTTCCTCGCCGTGAACCACTCCATCCCGGACGGGCTCGCCGTCGCGATCCGCACCGAGGCCGGCCTCGTGCTGCACACGGGCGACTTCAAGATGGACCAGTTCCCGCTCGACGGGCGCACCACCGACCTCCCCGGCTTCGCGCGCCTCGGCGACGAGGGCGTCGACCTGTTCCTGGTCGACTCCACGAACGCCGACGTCCCCGGCTTCGCGATCTCGGAGGGCGACCTCGCCCCCGCGATCGACCAGGTGTTCCGCACCGCGCCGCGCCGCATCGTCGTGTCCAGCTTCGCGAGCCACGTGCACCGCATCCAGCAGGTCCTCGACGCCGCGCAGCGCCACGGCCGCAAGGTCGCCTTCGTCGGCCGCTCGATGGTCCGCAACATGGGCATCGCCGCCGACCTGGGCTACCTCAAGATCCCGGCCGGCCTCGTCGTCGACATGAAGGTGCTCGAGAAGCTCCCCGCGACCGAGATCGTGATGATCTGCACCGGTTCGCAGGGCGAGCCGATGGCGGCGCTCTCGCGCATGGCCAACAAGGACCACATCATCGACATCGGCCCCGGCGACACCGTGCTGCTGGCCAGCTCGCTGATCCCCGGCAACGAGAACGCGATCTACCGGATCATCAACGCCTTCACCCGCTGGGGCGCCACGGTCGTGCACAAGGGCAACGCCAAGGTGCACGTCTCGGGTCACGCCAGCGCGGGCGAGCTCGCCTACTGCTACAACATCCTCCGCCCCACCGCGGTGCTCCCCGTGCACGGCGAGTGGCGCCACCTCACCGCGAACGCGGCGATCGCGACCCGCACCGGGATCGACGAGAAGGACGTCTTCGTCATCGAGGACGGCGTCTCGATCGACCTGGTGAAGGGCCGCTCGCGCATCAGCGGGCGCATCCCGGCCGACCAGATCCTGGTCGACGGCACCACGATGGGCGTCGCCACCGAGGACGCGATGAACGACCGCATCGTCCTCGCCGAGGAGGGGGCCATCACGGTCCTCGCCATCGCCGACCTCGACCGCGGCACGCTCGGCGAGCCGGTCGAGTTCTTCACCCGCGGCTTCGTCGAGGAGCCGGGCTGGAAGGCCAACGCGAGCAAGGCGATCGACGACGCCGTCCTGCAGGCCGCGGGCAAGCCGGTCGAGCTCGAGGCCATGGAGGCGCTGATCACGCGCACCCTCGGCCGCTGGCTGACCCGCCGCCACCGCCGGAACCCGGTCATCACCACCATCGTCGTCGAGGAGTAGGCGCCTTCCACGCCGCCCTCCGCCTCCGCTACCCCCTGCCCCGCGAGGCGCGGGCGGAGCAGAGTGGGAGGGTCGGCAGGTCGCCGACGCGAAGGGAGAGCGCCATGAGCACCGACCGCACCACGGGTGAGGACACCGAGAAGACCGAGGACCTCCCCGACGGCACCGGGACGGACACCTCCTCCGGTGGCGGCGACACCGACACCGTCTCCGGCGGCGAGCCGGACGAGCCCGCCGAGTAGGGCCGTGAACGACGAAGGGCGGGACCGCGAGGTCCCGCCCTTCGTCGTTCCGCCGATCAGATCAGCGGGCCGTCGCTCTCGCTCGAGCGGCGGGTGACCTGCTCGCCGCTGGCCGGGTCGACGGCCGAGCGCGTGGTCGAGACGGCCTGGCGGCGGCGCGTCAGCAGGACCAGCCCGAGGATCAGGCCGACCGCTCCGGCCGCCATGAGGATGTAGCCGACCAGCTTCAGGTCGATCCCGGACACCTGCACGTCCACCGCGAAGGCGAGGACCGCGCCGACGACGAGGAGGAAGATCCCTGCTCCGATGCTCATTGCGTGCTCCTTCTGACTGCCGCCGGAGCGCACGCGGGAAGCGCGCAGGGGCACCGGCGATCGCCCCACGGTAGACCTCGGGTCCGGCGGCCCCCAGGCCTTCCGGCGGGAGCCTCCGGGGGTGTAGGGCGGTGCCGGGTCAGCGGTCGGAGACGCGGAGCATCACGCGGGTGCGGTCGGCGCGGGTGACCAGGCCCTCGATCAGGAGGAACACGCGGTACTCGAGCCGGTACTTCGCCAGGAACACGCGGCCCAGGCGATCGACCTCGCCGGGGTCGGCGTCGATCTCCGCGGCGGCCTCGACCGGCACCGCGTAGTCGGAGACGCGGCCGCGGCGGTCGCAGGGGACGAGGGTCACCCGCGCGTCGTTGCGGAGGCGCTTCACCTTGCCGCTGCGGCGGGGAGTGGTGACGATCAGCTCGTCGCCGTCGCGGGCGATCCAGACCGGGGTCGAGACGGCGTCCCCGGACTTCCGGAACGTGGTGAGCGAGACGAAGCGCTCGTCGGCGAGAGCGGTGAGGTCCTGGGAGAGGGGCATGTCCGAAGTAGAGCGGGCGGGAGCGGTCACCGCAAGCCTCCGTGGCACCTCGATCCGCCCCCGTAGGGTGGAGTGATGACCGACGCGACGCCTCTGATCGGCCCGACCGAGGCGCCCGATCTGCACGTGATGACCTACAACATCCGCCGCCGGATGCCGCGCCTCACCTCCCGCGCCGTCGACCAGTGGGACCGGCGCCGCCCGCTCGTCCAGCGGGTGCTGGAGCAGGAGCGCCCCTCGATCCTCGCCGTGCAGGAGGCGCTGCCGGACCAGTCGGCCGCCGTGCACGAGGCGCTGGGCTCCTCCTTCGAGGCGATGGGCTTCGGCCGGGACGCGGACCGCGGCGGCGAGCGCGTGATGCTCTTCGTCGACCGCAGCCGCTACGCCGTCCGGCACTGGACCCAGATCGCCCTCTCGGACACCCCGGACGTCGCCGGCTCGCGCAGCTGGGGCAACCGCATCCCGCGCACCGCCGTGATCGCGGAGCTGACCGATCACGCGACCAGCCGCGAGCTCACCGTGGTCTCGACCCACTTCGACCACATCTCGCGGCGCTCGCGCCAGCGCTCCGCCGAGCTGATCGCCCGCCGCGTCCTCGAGCTCGGACGCCCCGCGATCGTGATGGGCGACACCAACACCGACGTCGACACCGTCCCCTACCGGACGATCCTCGAGGAGGGCCGCCTCGTGGACGCGTGGGAGACGGCGGAGAAGCACCTCACCCACTCGTGGAGCACCTTCTCGAACTACCGCGCGCCGGCGCCGGGCAAGCGGATCGACTGGCTGCTCGTCAGCGAGGGCGCCTTCGAGGTCGTCTCCGCGGGGATCAACGCCGTCCGCTACGGGGGAGCGGCGCCCTCCGATCACGAGCCGGTCCAGGCCGTGCTGCGCTTCACGAAGCCGTGAGCGGCTCCGCCCTCGTCGAGACCTTCCTCGAGCCCCCGCGCACCCGCGGGGAGTGGACGGCCGACGGCATCCGCGCGATCGGGGCGGCGAGCATCGTGGCGGCCGCGATCGGCTGGGACCTGGTCGACGTGGCGGTGCTCGCGCTCGCGGCGATCGGGCTGGTGCTGCCGCGCTTCCTCGGCATCCGTCCGGCGCTCGACGCCCTCTTCGGGCTCGCGCTGCTCGTGGCGTCCTGGAGCAGCGTCCTCGGCCTGTACGAGGCGTGGCCGCAGTGGGACCTGGTCGTGCACTGCGTGCTCAACGGGCTGATCGCCGCGGTGGCCTACATCGTCGCCGCGCGGGCCGGAGTCGTGCCGGCGGTCGCGGGCGATCGCGGGCCGCTGCTCCCGGCGGTCGTGCTCTGCGCCTGCTTCGGGACGACGGCGGGCGTCCTGTGGGAGTGGGGCGAGTGGGCGGGGCACCGCTTCATCGACTCCTCGATCTTCGTCGGCTACGAGGACACGCTCGGCGACCTCGCCGCCGGCGCGCTGGGCTCGGTCCTCGCCGGCGCGCTGATGCGCTTCTGGTCCGCGAAGTCCCGGGTGGTCGGACCCGGCGCCTCGCGCGGCGTCGGAGGTGCGGCGTAGCCTGTCCCGCATGTGCGGCCGCTTCGCGATGGACTCCGAGACCGATGAGCTGATCCGCGAGTTCGTCGCCGCGGGCGGGCGCGCCGAGGACTGGGCGCCCGACTACAGCGTCGCTCCCACCGACGTCGCGCCGATCGTGCGCGAGCGGCTCCACGACGGCGAGCGGGAGCGCGAGCTGGAGCTCGCGTCCTGGGGCTTCACCCCGTCCTGGTCGAAGGGCAGGGGGCCCTCGCCGATCAACGCGCGCCTCGAGTCGGTCGCGACGAACGGCCTGTTCCGCGGGGCGTTCGCCAAGCAGCGCGCGATCGTGCCGATGCGCGGGTACTACGAGTGGGAGGCCCGCGCCGACGGCAAGCAGCCCTGGTTCCTGCAGGGCGAGGAGTCGAACCTCGCCGCGGCCGGCCTCTACACGGCCCGGAAGGAGGGCGACGACTGGCGCGTCTCCTTCACGATCATCACCCGCGAGGCGCGCGACGCCTCCGGCGAGGTGCACGACCGGATGCCCGTGTTCCTCACGCCCGACGTGCGCGACGCCTGGCTCGACCCGGCTCCGCTCGCCTCCGCCGAGGAGATGCTCGCCACCCTCGACCGGGCGTCCGTCGCGATGGCGTCGACCGTCACGGCCCACCCGGTCGACCGCCGCGTGAACAACTCCCGCACGGTCGACCGCCGCGACCCGGGCCTGCTGACGCCGATCGCCTGACGCCGGTCGCCTGACAGGCGCGGGACGATCCGCGCGGTCCGCGGAACCTCCGGGCGAGGGCGGACGACCGGTGGTGGGCGGACCGGAGAGCACGGGAGGGGCGGAGCCGCGGCCCCGCCCCTCCCGGGCGTCCTACTTCGTGCCCGCGTGACCCGGGAACGGCTTGCCGTTCAGCGAGACCTCGTCGGGGTCGACCTCGACGTCGCCCACGTCGTCCGGGCCGCCCGTGCCGGGCACGGCCTTCACCTCGGCCGAGCCGGAGACCTCGGTGCGGCTCTCCGCCGGATCCGAGTCCTGCTTGGCCTCGGTCTCGCGCTCGCTGCCGGGCGACTCCGAGATGTCCTTCTCGATGGTCTCGCTCTCGGAGGAGGTGGCGGGCGCCGCCCCGTCCGGCTTGCCGATGGTCGAGCCCTGGTCGTCCTGCTCCGTGCGGTCCTGGTCCATGTCGTCGCCTTTCGTCGGGACCTCCGACGCTACGTCGGGGCGCGCGCGGGGGCACCCGCTTGACAGCCCGGCCGGGGGAGGGCGGCGTGCAGGGTCGACGTACTACCCTGGGTCGACGGTCGCACCGGGGGGCGCGGCACACCCGCCGCCGACCGCGAGGAGGACCCGTGGCATCCCACCGGACAGGCGACACCCGCATCGTCGGGACGACGGTCGACGGCCGGTACACGATCGAGGAGCTCATCGGCCGGGGCGGCATGGCCACGGTCTACCGGGCGCGAGACGGCGTCCTCGGCCGCTCCGTCGCGCTGAAGATGTTCGCCCCCGGCATCGACGACGCGCAGGACCTGCAGCGCAAGGCGTCCGAGATCCGGCTGCTCGCGGCGCTCAACCACCCCGCCCTCGTCACCCTCTACGACGCGCACGACGGCGGCGACGACACCAACGGCCAGGCCTACATGGTGATGGAGCTCGCCGAGGGCCCGAGCCTGTCCGAGCGGCTCGCCGAGGGCCCGGTAGCGCCGAACGACGTCGCCTCGATGGCGGGCGACCTCGGCGAGGCCCTGCACACGGTCCACGCGGCCGGAGTCGTGCACCGCGACGTGAAGCCGTCGAACGTGCTGCTCGTCCCGAGCCCGCTGACCAGCCGCGAGTTCCGCCCGAAGCTGGCCGACTTCGGCATCGCCTCCCTCATCGACGCGACGCGGATCACCGCGCCCGGCACCCTCATCGGCACCGCCGCCTACCTCAGCCCCGAGCAGGCGCACGGCGACCCGGTCACCTCGGCGAGCGACATCTACTCCCTCGGCCTGGTGCTCCTGGAGTCGCTGACCGGCCGCCGCCCGTTCACGGGCTCGGCGATCGAGGTCACGCTCGCCCGTCTGCTCCGCGACCCCGAGGTGTCGGAGTCGCTCGGCAGCGGCTGGACCTCGCTCCTGACCGCGATGACGCGGCGCGAGCCCGGCGAGCGTCCCGCCGCGCTGCAGGTGGCGGAGTCGGCGCGCCGGCTGATCGATCCGCGGCGCGACTCCCCGCCGGCGGCCATCGTCGTGCCCGACGTCCCCGCCACCCGGGTGATGTCGACGGAGGCGCTCGCCGAGACCGAGCCGATCACGCGGGCGGAGGCGCTCGATCCGACCCGCCGGCTCGCGGCCGACGCCAACCCGGCCACGGAGGCGATCGCTCCGACGCAGCGCTTCACCGCGACCGAGCGGATCGCTCCGGCACCGCGGATCGCTCCGGCACCGCAGACCGCTCCGGCGCCGCGCACGGCTCCGCTCCGCCCCGCGGCCGCCCCTCCGCAGCGCCGCGGCCCGAGCCCGTGGCTGATCGTGCTGGTGCTCGCGCTGGTCGCGGTCGCCGTCGGGCTCGCGATCATCCTGATCGACGGTCCCCAGTCGCCTCTGCCGCAGGTGGACGGCGAGCTGGGCGACCACCTCCGTCAGCTGCGCGAGAGCATCCGCTCGTGAGGGGCCTCCGACTGCGCGCCGCCGGCGCCGTGCTCGCCTCGGTCCTGCTGCTGAGCGGATGCTCCTCCGCGCCGCAGGGCATCGACGAGGGCACCGCCCAGACCCTCGACGACGCTGTGGTGGCCGTCGCCGAGAAGGCCTCGGCCGACGACTACCAGGGCGCTCTCACCGAGCTCGCCTCGCTGCAATCGGCGCTCGACGCCGCGCTCGCCGAGGGCTCCGTCAGCTCCGACCGCGCAGCGACGGTGCAGGCGCAGGTCGACGTCGTCCGCGGCGACCTCGAGGCCCTGATCGCGGGAGCCCCGGAGCCGGCGCCGGCCGAGACGACCGCCCCGGCTCCCGAGGAGACGACCCCGGTCGAGGAGGAGCCGGAGGACACGCCGGCCCCCGTCGAGACCGAGGACGACCCCGCCCCCTCGCCCGAGGAGTCGGAGCCGGAGGAGACGCCGACCGAGCCGGAGGAGCCCGCGGAGGAGACCCCGGCCGCTCCCGGCGAGGACGCTCCGGGGAACAGCGGGGACGCTCCGGGGAACAGCGGCGACGCACCCGGGAACAGCGGGAACGCTCCCGGCAACGGCAACGGCAACGGCAACGGCAACGGCAACGGCAACGGCAACGGCAACGGCAACGGCAACGCGGGCGGCAACGGCAACGGCCCCGGCGCTCGCGGTGCGGCGACCGGCGTCGGCGCCCCCGCGGGCAGCGGTGCCGCGCCCGGGGCCGCGAAGGGCCCCGGCGGCCGCTAGAGCGCTACTCCTGCGTCGAGAGCACGGCGAACGCCGCGTCGAGCTCGACGTCCACGTCCGTGCCGTCCTCGCGGGTGACCTCCACCTCGAAGGCGTGGCCGGCGTCGTCGCTGCGCTCGGCCTCGGTGACGGTCCCGGAGCCGACGGCGCCCAGCGCCGCCTCGCTCGCGCGGGCGAGGTCGTCGCCGGTGAGGTCGTCCGGGTCCACGGCGGCCGCGGTCGGGTCGCCGGCAGGCACGCCGTCGTCGCCCGAGCCGGCCTGGAGGGCGCGGTCGTCGGGGTCCACGGACACGACGGCGAAGGAGTCGTCGAGGCGCATCTCGTACTCGAGGCCGGCGCGGTCGGTCAGGTCCAGCTCGTAGCCGGTGGCGCCGTCGTCGTCGCGCTCGGCCGAGGTGACGGTCCCGCCGCCGATCTCGGCGAGCGCGGCCTCGCTCGCGCGGTCCAGGTCGCTGCCGGTGAGGGAGTCGGACCCCTCGAAGCCGTCGGTCGCGGCGTAGGCGATGCCCGTCCCGGCTCCGATCAGCACGACCGCTCCGGCGATCCCGGCGATGATCTTCGTCTTCTTCTGCACGATGGCTCCGTCCCGGCGCCGCTCGTCGACGCCTCCAGCACTCTCGCGGTCGGGCGCTGAAGCAGGCCTGAAGCGCCCGCTCAGCGGACGAGCGGCACCCGTACCTCGACCCGGGCGCCGCCCAGCGCCGAGTCGCCGACGACGACCCGTCCGCCGTGGGCCCGGGCGATCCCGGCGACGATCGCCAGGCCGAGGCCCGACCCTCCGGCGTCGCGCGCCCGGCCCTCGTCGAGGCGGACGAAGCGCTCGAGCACCCGCTCGCGCTCCGCCGCCGGGATCCCCGGCCCGTCGTCGTCCACCGCGAGCACCGCCTCCGCTCCGTCGATCCGGGTCGAGAGCGCCAGCTGCGAGGAGCGGTGCCGCACCGCGTTGTCGACCAGGTTCCGCAGCGCCCGCGAGAGCAGGGCCTCGTCGGCCACCGCCTGCACGGGCGAGATCCCGCTCGCGTCGACCCGGGCTCCGGAGTCGCGCAGGCGCCGCACCTCGCCGAGGGCGAGATCGTCGAGGTCCACAGGAGCCGCCGCCACGGCCAGGCGCGCCTCGTCCGCCCGGGCGAGCAGCAGCAGCCCCTCGATCAGCCCGCCGAGCCGCACCGACTCCTCCGCGACCGTCCTCGCCAGCCGGGCGGAGTCGAGCCGGTCCGGGTGCGCGAGCGCCACCTCCGCTGTCTGACGCAGCGCCGCGACGGGGGAGCGCAGCTCGTGCGAGGCGTCCGAGACGAAGCGCCGCTGCCGCTCCTGCCCGCTCTGCAGCCGATCGAGCATCCGGTTGAGGGTGTGCGCCAGCCGGTCGACCTCGTCGCCGGAGCCGGGAGCGGCGATCCGGCGGTCCAGGGCGGAGGAGGTGACCGCCTCGGCCTCCGCGCGCATCCGCTCCACGGGGCGCAGCGCCCGGCCGACGACGACGGCGCACACCACCGCCACCAGCGCGATCAGCAGCGGGACGGCGACCGCGAGCAGCCCGATCGTCGTGGACACCGCCTCCTCGCGGCCCTCGTCGGGCACGCCGACCACGACGAGGGAGTCGTCGTCGAGCTCTCGGGCGGCGACCACCACCGCCCCCTCGTCGTCCACGTCGACCGTGACCGGGTCGTCGCTCTCGGCCAGCGCGAGCGGAGGGAGGTCCTCCGCGTCCTCGCCCGCGGCGGTCACCCGCCCGTCGACCACGAGCTGGACCAGTCCCTCCGAGCCGCGGACGGCCTCCGGGCCGCCCTGCTCGACCAGCGCCGCGACCCGCTCCGCCTCGGCGTCGGCGGCGGAGGCGGCGCTCGAGGCGAGCACGGAGGAGAGGACCAGGACGAAGAGCACGCTCCCGAGGAGCGCGGCGGCGGCCACCACGGCGGTCGCGGCCGCGGTGATGCGGGTCCGCAGGCTCCGGCGGCTCACCCGGCCACCAGCGTGTAGCCCGCCCCGCGCCGGGTGCGGAGGGTGTCGCGACCGAAGGGCCGGTCGATCTTGTTGCGCAGGGTGCGGACGTAGACCTCGACGATGTTCGGGTCGCCGTCGTAGTCGAAGTCCCAGACGGCTCCGAGGACGTCGCGTTTCGAGACGACCTCGCCCGCCCGCGAGACGAAGTACTCGAGGACGCTGAACTCGCGCGCGGTCAGCGGCACGGCGACTCCGCCCCGCTCGACGCTCCGGGACGCCGGATCCAGCACGAGATCGCCGACGACGCGCACCGTGGGCCGCTCGGCGGCTCCGCGGCGGATGAGGGCGCGCAGCCGCGCGACGAGCACCGGGAACGAGAACGGCTTGGTGAGGTAGTCGTCGGCGCCGGTGTCGAGGGCCTCGACCTGGTCGAGGTCGCCGTCCTTCGCGGTGAGCATCAGGATCGGAGTCCAGTCCTCGGCGGCGCGCAGCCGCTCGCAGACGCGGAAGCCGCTGACGTCCGGGAGCATCAGGTCGAGGACGATGGCGGCGTAGTCGGCCTCCTGCGCGTACCAGAGGGCGTCGGTGCCGGTGGTGGCGGTGTCCACGGCGAAGCCCTCGGCCTCCAGGCCCGTCTCGAGGGCGCGGAGCAGGTTGATCTCGTCGTCGACGACCAGGATGCGGATGGCGGCCTCCCCGGGCTCGGCGCGCGGGGGCCCGCGCGAGCCCAGGCTAGCCGCGGCCCCGCTGAAGCCCGCCTGAAGCGCCGGCGGACCACCGCGTCCCGCCGAGGCGCCGGCTCCCCGCCGGGACACCGGCCGGAGCGCGGTGTCCCGGCGGGACGCGCGGCGCCCGGGCGCGGGTCACTCGTCGCGGTCGGTGTACTCGCCCTCGCCCTCGGCGGAGGTGCCCGCGGCGCTGGTGTCGACGTAGCTGCCCTTGTCGGCGGTGCTCTGCTCGTTGACCGAGGTGTCGACGTAGCTGCCCTCGGCCTCGCCGGCGGTGTGCGAGACGCCCTCCGTCGAGGTGTACTCGCCGCCTTCGGTGTCCTCGGTGCTCGTGCCCTCGGCGACGTGACGGCCGTGGCCGGCGGTGTGCTCGTCGTGACCCTCGTGGTGGTCGTGGTGGTCGTGGTGCTCGTGACCCTCGTGGTGCTCGTTGTCGTGGTCGTGGTGGGCCATGGCGGCCTCCTCGCTTCGTCGCGTCGGTGCGCGGTCGGATCGGCCGCGCTCGCTCCGAGACTTCTGCATCGGGGGCGGGGGTGCAAGACGTGGCGGCTGCACATCCGTGCCGCGCAACTCCTACCGGCGCCGGATCCGTCCGCCTAGCCTCCGAGGATGAGCAGACCCCCTCGCACCCGCTGGAGCGTCATCGGCCAGCTCGGCCCTGCCTTCGACGACGGCGGTCCGATGCTGCTGGTCGAGGCCCGATCGGCGTTCGGGCGCCGCCCGATGCACCGCGCCAAGGCGCAGCTGCTGCTGTCGGCGCTCCGCCACCGCGCCCGCGAGCTCGGGGACCGCGCCGAGTACGTCCGCTCCGAGACCTTCGGCGAGGCCCTCGCCGGGCGCGACGACCTCGAGGTGATCGACCCGCCCACCCGCGGCGGCCGCCGCCTCGCCCGCAGGCTCGGCATGAGCGTTCTGCCCAGCCGCGGCTTCATCACGGCCGAGGAGGACTTCCGCGAGTGGGCGCTCTCCCGCTCGGGCAAGCGCCTGCTGCTGGAGGACTTCTACCGGTGGAGCCGCGAGCGCACCGGCGTGCTGATGCGCGGCGACCAGCCCGAGGGCGGCCGCTGGAACTACGACCACGACAACCGCCAGCCTCCGCCCAAGGGCGCCTCCCGGCTCGGCCTGCCCGACCCGTGGTGGCCGGAGGAGGACGACATCGACGAGGAGGTGCGCGCCGACCTCGCGCGCTGGGAGGCCGAGGGGGCGATCCGCCTGGTCGGCGCCGACGGTCCGCGCCGCTTCGCCGCGACGCCCGCCGAGGCAGAGGCGGCGCTCGCCGACTTCGTGTCGTCGCGGCTGGGCGACTTCGGGACCTACGAGGACGCGATGCTCTCGGGCGACTGGACGATGGCGCACTCGCTGCTCAGCGCCCCGATGAACCTCGGCGTGCTCGATCCGCGGACGGTCGTCGAGGCGGCCGAGGCGGAGTACGCCGCCGGGGGCGCGCCGATCGCGGCGACGGAGGGGTTCATCCGCCAGATCCTCGGCTGGCGCGACTACGTCTGGAACCTGTTCTGGCACCTCGGGCCGGAGTACCGGAACCGCAGCCGCGCGCTCGGCGCCTCCACGCCGCTGCCCGCCGAGCTGCTCGCGCTCGACCCGAGCGGCATCGAGGCGAACTGCCTGCACGAGACTCTCGACGACGTGCACCGGCACGGCTGGGCGCACCACATCCAGCGCCTGATGGTGCTCGGCAACTGGGGACTGCAGCGGGGGTGGGATCCGGCGGAGCTCAACGACTGGTTCGTGGACGTCTTCGTCGACGGCACGGAGTGGGTGATGCCGGCGAACGTGATCGGGATGTCCCAGCACGCCGACGGCGGCGTCGTCGCGACGAAGCCGTACGCCTCGGGCGGCGCCTACATCAACCGGATGTCCGACTACTGCGGCGGCTGCCGCTTCGACCCGAAGGTGCGCCTGGGCGAGAACGCCTGCCCGGTGACCGCCGGGTACTGGGCCTTCCTCGACCGGGCCGAGCCGGTCCTCCGCGGCAACCACCGGATGGCCCAGCCCCTCGCGGGCCTGCGCCGCCTCGCGGACCGCGAAGCGGTGGTCGACCAGGAGCGCCTGCGCGAGACGTACTGACGCGGGGTCGGCGGCACGCCCGCCGCTACTCCGCGCGCACGAAGCGCGACACGGTGACCGCGACCGTCACCGCGGTCGTCCCCTCCACCGCCGCGAGCCGAGCGTCCAGCGCCTCGGGATCCACGTGGTGGGCACTCGGCCCCATCAGCACCTCGGCGCGCAGCTCGTCGACGCTCATCAGCACCGTCGTGTCGAGCTCGATGCGCTCCTCGAGCGCGAACCCCGCCAGCTGCTCGTCGAGCCGCTCCGCCTTGCCGGCGTCGATGCCCAGCATCCCGAACCGCTCGCGGATCTCGTGCAGGTGCCTCTCGCGCGGAGTGACGACGACGGCGACGCCGCCCGGACGGAGCACCCGCCGCATCTCCGGGGCGTTCCGCGGCGCGAAGACGGTGAGCAGCGCGTCGGCGGAGGCGTCGGCCAGCGGGAGGGGCTGCCAGAGGTCCGCGGTCGCGATCGCCGCCCGGGGATGCGCGCGGGCGGCGCGGCGGGCGGCCGGGGCCGAGAGGTCCAGGCCCAGCCCGTCCGCCGCCGGATGCGCCTCGAGCACGGCCGCGAGGTACGCCCCGGTGCCGCAGCCCAGGTCGACCACGAGCCGTGCGCCGGCGGGGACGGCCGCGGCGACCGCGTCCTGGATCACCCGGTAGTGGCCGGAGCCGAGCAGGTCGGCGCGGGCCTGCACCATCGCCGTGGTGTCGCCCGAGGTCGCGTGCCTCCCGCGCAGGAGCGAGGCGTAGCCCTGGCGCGCGAGGTCGGAGCTGTGCCCGAGGGGGCAGCGGAGCGAGGAGGGGCGGGGCAGCGCGTCGGGGGCGAGCGCGCCGCCGCAGACCGGGCAGGCGAGGGCGGGCAGCACCGTCGATCCGGGTCGGGCGGCCGGATCGAACGCGCTCACTCCGCTGCGGGCGCGCGCGCCCGCATGGCGGTGACCGCCGCGTTCAGCGTCGCGATGGTCGGCACCGCGAACAGCGCCCCGGCGAGCCCGGCCACCTCGAGCCCGGTCGCGACTCCGAGCACCACGGCGAGCGGATGCACCTTCACGGCGGTCCCGAGGATGAGCGGCTGCAGCACGTGCCCCTCGAGCAGGTGCACCAGGATCACGACGCCGACCATCACCAGCGCGGCGACGGGCCCGCTGAACAGCAGAGCGACCAGTGCGGCGAGCGCACCGGTCACGATCGCGCCGAGGATCGGGACGAACGAGCCGAGGAACACCACGATCGCGATCGGCACGACGAGCGGCAGCTGCAGCGCGAGCGCGCCGATGCCGATGCCGACGGCGTTGATCCCGGCGACGCCGAGCTGCGCGATCACGAACTGGCTGAGGGTCCGCCAGCCGGCGGCGCCGCCGCGCTCCATCGCGGGGCGCGCGCGGCGGGGGAGGAGGCGGAGGAACCAGTGCCAGATCCGGCGGCCGTCGAGGAGCAGGAAGATCAGCGAGAACAGGGTGAGGAGGGTTCCGGCGAAGACCTCGGCCAGCTGGGAGCCGACGGCGAGGGCCCCGGACGCGATCGTCGACGCCTGCGCGTCGGCCCAGTCGACCGCGCGCTGCGCCCAGTCCGAGAGCTGGACGTCCGAGAACGACAGCGGCGGGCTCCGCAGCCACGCCTCGACGCCGTCGACCGCGTCGAGAGCGCGCTGCCCCACTCCGCTGAAGCCGGAGCGCGACTGCACGATCACCAGCCCGACGAGGCCGGTCAGCAGGAGGAGCATCAGGACGATCGAGACCAGGACCGCGAGCGGGCGGGGGAGCCGCAGGCGCTCGAGCCGGTTCCGCAGCGGGGTGAGGAGCGCGGTGAGCAGCAGCGCGATCAGCACCGGCACGACGATCACGGGCAGCAGCGAGACGAGGCGCACGAGGAGGTAGAGGAGCCCGGCGACGGCGAGGAAGCGCCACGACCAGGCGGCGGCGATCCGCATCCCGGTCGAGACGTCGCCCGAGGCGTCGTCCGGCGAGTCCGAGGGGGCCGGAGCCGTGACCGCAGCCGGGGGAGCGGCGGCCGCAGGCGGACTCGCCGCCGTGCCGTGCCGCTCGTCGCGCGCTCGCCGTCCCCGCATGACCCCTCCGATCCTCTCGAAGTGTACGGCGGAGCGGCCGTCCGGGACCGGGAGGGAGCCCGGGGGCGCCCCGCCTGGAGGGATCGGGGCGCCGGATGCGCCGGCAGCGGCTCGTCCGGAGGGCGGAACGCGCCGGATCGCGCCGTCTCCGCCCCGTTCCCCGCCTCGGCCGCGGGAGGCCGGTCCGCGCCGGTAGCGTTGCTCGGGTCGATGCCGAGCGAGGAGGGCGACGGATGCTGGAGGCGGTTCTCGCGATCGCCGCGTGGTGCGCGGGCGCGGTGCTCGTCGTCAGCGGCGCCCTGAAGCTCGGCCGCACGGAGCGGTTCCGGGCGAGCCTCGAGGCGCTCGGGGTCCCCCTCCTCCTCCGGCGCCGCGGCTGGTTCGCGGCCGCCTTCCCCGTCGTCGAGATCGCGCTGGGCGCCGCGGTGGTGCTGGCGCCCGCTCCGGCGCACCGTGCCGCCCTCGTGCCGGTGGCGCTCCTCGACGCCGTGTTCCTCGTCGTCGCCGTCCGCGCGGTCCGCGCGACGGAGGACGTCGACTGCGAGTGCTTCGGCGGGCTGGGCTCGGCACGGATGACCGGACGCACCGTCGCGAGGAACGCGGTGCTGCTCGCGCTCGCGGTCGCCGGGGCCCTCGGCGGGCTCGCTCCGGCCGCGCTGCTCGGCGGCGGCGGTGCCTCGGCGGCGGCGTCCGGGCTCGCCGCCGCTCTCGCCGCGGTCTCGCTCGTGCTGGTGCGCGACCGCCGTGCGGCGTCGACGGCCGCTCGCGTCCGGGCGGCCGCCCGCCTGTCCGCAGCCGACAGGGAGTCCGCGCCGGGGCGCGCGCCCGAGTGCGACCTCTCGGCCGCCGACCTCCCGTTCGTCACAGTGGCCGGCGAGCTCCTGACGCTCGAGGAGCTGTCCCGCCCGGCGACGCACCTCGTCTTCTTCTCGCCCTCGTGCGCCGCCTGCCACGCGCTCGTCGAGCGCTTCCGCTGGTGGCCCCACGGCCTGCGCCCGGGCGAGGAGCTGCTGCCCGTCCTCCTCGGCAGCCGCGAGGACTTCGCGGTGCACGCCGTCTACGGGCCGCTCGTCGACCACGCCCTCTACGATCCGGAGGGCCGCGTCGCCGCCGCCCTCGGCCGAGCGGGGACGCCGGGCCACGTGCTGCTCACGCCCGAGCGTCCGCTCGGCGACGGCTGGACCTCGGGAGCCGCGTCGATCGAGGCACGCGTGCTCCGGCCCGGATTCCTCGCCGAGCTGCAGGCGGCCGGCCCGGACCCGGCTCCGGCGGCCGGCGGCGCGGTACCGGCGGGGTGACGACGGCCGGCGGGCGGAGCGGTGCCGCCGGGCTGTCGACGACCGACCGACGGCGGCCGGGCTCAGCGGCGCTCGAACTCGCCGGACATCGAGCCGTGCACGGGGTGGGCGGGATCGTCACCCACGGCGCGGGCGGGATCGTCGATCTCCACGGCGCGGGACGGGGGCTCCTCGTCGCTCGCGTCGAGGCCGAAGCCGTCCTCGAGCAGCTCCTGGGCGATGCGGCTCGACAGGCCGCTCCTCTCGCCCGGTCCGGGGTCGCTCTCCGGGTCGACGGGGGCGGCGAACGCCTGCTCGAGTCCGGACGCCGGCATCCCGGCGTCGTCGATCGAGTCGGCTCGCCCGTCGAAGGGTCCTCGTGCAGGTCTCGGCATGCGCCCGAGCGTAGAGGACGGGCCCCCGGAGGTCGACGCTCCGTCGCGCACTGCCGGGCCGCCCGCGCGCCTGGTCAGTCGTGCAGCGACCAGGAGTGGGGAGCGACCTGGACGCCGCCGACGGTCGCCGTCTCGTCGCCGATGTTCAGCGCGAGCCGCGCGGTGCGTCCCTCCGGGCCCTCCGCCACGAGCATCACGGCGGTGTTGGAGAGGTCGACCGTGCGGGTGCTCGCGCCGACCAGCCACGGGTTCCGTCGGCGGAACGCGACGACCTCCTGGTGGGCCCGGTAGGCCTCCCCGCCCGGCCACTCGGCGGGCTCGGCCGGGAACTCCGGGCGGATCGCGTCGTCGCCGCCGATCCGCTCCTCCTTGACGCCGCGCAGGCCCCGCTCGTCGCCGGAGTAGATGCTCGGCACGCCGGCGACGAAGCCGAGGATCGCCGCGGCGTGGCCGTGGTGGCGCTCGTCGCTGACGGCGCTGGCGATCCGGGTCACGTCGTGGTTGCCGACGAAGGTGAGGGGCAGGAACTCGCGGACGAAGTCGTCGTGGCGCTTCAGGGACCAGGCCAGCTCGAAGAGGTTCGCCTCCTCGAGGGAGTTGCGGACGGCCTTCCAGAGCTCGTACTGCGTGACCGAGTCGAGCCCCGACTCCCGCACGTAGCCGGTGTAGTCGCCGTGGATGACCTCGCCGACGAACCATGCGTCGGGGAAGCGCTGCCGCACCGGGTCGATCGCCGCGTGCCAGGCCGCCGGCGCGACCGCGTACGCCGCGTCGAGCCG
This sequence comes from Rathayibacter sp. AY1H2, assembly GCF_002931985.1. Taxonomy (NCBI): domain Bacteria; kingdom Bacillati; phylum Actinomycetota; class Actinomycetes; order Micrococcales; family Microbacteriaceae; genus Rathayibacter; species Rathayibacter sp. AY1H2. Next base: position 50,237 of record NZ_PSUV01000011.1, read on the forward strand.
CCAGCCGTCGATGCCCCGCTCGAGCCAGTGCGCGAGCACGGAGGACACGTGCTCCGCGACCTCGGGGTTCCCGTTGTCGAGCTCGACCAGAGCGTCGTGCCCCTCGAACACGTCGACGCGGAGGCCGTCGACCTCCTGCGACCGCTCGCTGCGGGAGAAGCGCGCCGCCTCGGGGGAGCCCTCGCCGGCTGCGACCGCGGCACGCCACCAGGGGTGCTCCCGTCCCACGTGGTTGAAGACCCCGTCGAGCAGCACCCGGATCCCGCGCTCGCGGCACGCGGCGATCAGCGCGTCGAGGTCTGCCTCGTCGCCGAGGCGGGGATCGACCCGGAAGTGGTCGACCGTGTCGTAGCCGTGGGTGGAGGAGGCGAAGACCGGCCCCAGCAGCAGCCCGTTGCAGCCCAGCGCCAGCAGGTCGTCGAGCCAGGGGAGCAGGGCGCGGAGGCGGTGCTGCGGCTCGTCGTCCGGGCCCGGACCCTCCGAGGCGCTCGCCTCGGCGCCCGTGAAGCCGAGCGGGTAGACGTGCCACCAGATCGCCGTCGAGATCCAACCGTCCGTCTGAGCCATCGTGGCCGTCCTCCCGGCCCGCTCGGGCGCAGGCCGCCGTCACTGTAGCGAGGCGGGCTGGACCGGAGCCGCGCCCGCTCACGAGCCGGGCCGCAGGGCGGCGATCCAGGCCAGCACGGCGAGGCCCGCCCGCACGGAGGCGGGTGCCGTGACGGTGCAGACGAGCAGCGCGAGAGCCGCGCAGGCGAGCCCGGCCACCGCGCTCCTCCGCTCGCCCGCCCACCGCAGCGCCCGCACGGACGCGATCACCGCGGCGACCGCCACGGCGACGGCGGGGAGGGCCCAGAGCGGATGCACGGAGGACGCGAGCGCGAGCAGGCCCAGCGCGAGCGCGGCGAGGCCGGGCTCGTACGGCCGGCGAGCGGGAGGGTGCCGCCGGGGCGGCCGGGGGAGGGCCGCGTCGGCCGGAGCGGATGGAGGGAGGAGTGCCGTCGTCGTCATGAGCCGATCCTCGTCAGGCGGCGGACTCTGCGGAGTGGCGATCGGCGGATCGGTGGACGAGAGGCGCCGAGCGCCTCCTGTGGAGGGACCGACCGGCGCGATCGGCGTCGTTCCGGGCGTCTCGAGGCCGGAATCGCCGGAGATCCGGGGCGGGGCTGGTAGGTTACCGACGGTCCGACCGGTTGAGGACGTCCGTCCCCGGCCGAGGACGATCCATCGAAACCAGCTGTTCCGACAGCGAGAACGTCCTGGGAGGACACTCCATGGCTGACAAGTCGCTCAACCGCACCGAGCTCGTCGCGAAGATCGCCGCCGACTCCGGCCAGAGCCAGGCCGCCGTCAACGGCGTCCTCGACTCGCTCTTCACCACCCTCGCCGACTCCGTGTCGAACGACGTGAAGGTCACCATCCCCGGCTGGATCGCCGTCGAGCGCACCTCCCGCGCCGCACGCACCGGCCGCAACCCGCAGACCGGCGAGACCATCCAGATCGCCGCCGGCCACTCGGTCAAGGTCTCCGCGGGCACCAAGCTCAAGGCCGCCGCGAAGTAGTCGCGCCCTCCGACACGGCCCCGGCACTGCGCCGGGGCCGTCGTCGTCCGCGGACGCGGCTGCCGATCAGCCGCGGAACGTAGGCTGGACCGGTGAATCGAACCGTCCGGATCGTCGGCCCTGCGCTCGTGCTCGTCGCCGCAGCGCTCGTCGCCCTTCTCGCGGCCCTGGCCTTCGGCGGGGGAGCCGCGGCTCCGCTGCTGAACGATCCCGGCCCCGTGGTCCGCTACGGCCTCCCGATCGCCAAGCTGGCCGTCAATCTCGGCGCCGCGGGCATGATCGGCTCGCTCGTGCTGACGCTGTTCGCGCTGAGCCCCCGCGCCGCCGCTGCCCGCGACGCCCGATCCTCGTCCCGCGCCTCGACCGCTCACGCCTCCTCGCGCGGCGGCCAGTCCTCGCGCGGCGGCCAGTCCTCCTCCCGCGCCGGATCGACGCGCACCGCGGTCGCCCCCGCGCGCCCCGCGCCCGGCGAGGCCGCGCCCGAGCCGCGCACCGAGTTCTCGATCGCCCTCGACGTCGCCGCCGCCAGCGCCGCCTTCTTCGCGGCGGCCAGCGCGGTGACCGGGTTCCTCACCTTCCTCAACGTCACGCAGACGCCCCTGAGCCTCGACCGCGACTTCGGCACCAAGCTCAGCTACTTCATCGGCAGCATCGAGGTCGGCCAGGCCTGGCTCATCACGACGCTGCTCGCGGCCGTCGTCACCGTCCTCTGCTTCGCCGTCCGCAACCAGACCGCGCTCGTCTTCGTCACGGGCCTGGCCCTGCTCACGCTGCTGCCGATGGCGCAGCAGGGGCACGCGGCGGGAGCGAGCGGGCACGACGCCGCCGTCACGGCGCTGGGCCTGCACCTCGTCTTCGCGGCGATCTGGCTGGGCGGCCTCATCACCGTCATCGCCCTGCGGCCCCTGCTCGGCGGCTCCCGCCTGCTGCCCGTGATCGAGCGCTACTCCAGCCTCGCGCTCGTGAGCTTCGTCGTGGTCGCGGCGTCCGGGTACGTCAGCGCCGAGCTCCGGCTCGCCACTCTCGACAACCTGCTGACCGGCTACGGGATCCTCGTGCTGGTCAAGGTCGCGGCGCTGGTCGCGCTGGGCCTGTTCGGCGTTCTGCAGCGCCGCTACCTCATCGAGCGGATGCGGAAGGCCGGCGGTGTCGGCGGCCGCAGCTTCTGGTGGCTCGTCGGCGCCGAGATCGCCTTCATGGGGATCGCCTCCGGAGTCGCTGCGGCGCTCGCGCGCACCGCGACCCCGGTCGACCAGATCGCCGCCAGCCAGCTCACGGATCCGACCCCGGCCCAGCTGCTGACGGGCGAGCCCCTGCCGCCGCCCGCGAGCGCGATGAACTTCCTCACGCTCTGGAACATCGACCTGGTCTGGCTCCTGGTCTGCTCCTTCGCCATCGCGTTCTACGTCGCCGGAGTGGTGCGCCTGCACCGCCGCGGCGACCGCTGGCCCCTGCACCGCACGATCCTCTGGATCGCGGGCATGCTCCTCCTGGCCTACATCACGAACGGCGGGGTGAACGCGTACGAGAAGTACCTGTTCAGCGCCCACATGCTCTCGCACATGGTCCTCACCATGGCGGTGCCGCTGCTGCTCGTCCCGGCGGCACCGGTCACGCTCATCGCCCGCGCCGCCGCCCGCCGCACCGACGGCTCCCGCGGCGCCCGCGAGTGGGTGCTGCTCGCCGTGCACTCGCGCTTCGCCACCGCGATCTCGCACCCGATCGTCGCCGCGCTGCTGTTCGTCGGGTCGCTCTGGGGCTTCTACTACTCCCCGCTGTTCCGCTGGGCCACCACGGACCACATCGGCCACGAGTGGATGATCGTCCACTTCCTGATCACCGGGTACCTCTTCGTCAGCGTCCTGATCGGAGTGGACCCGAGCGTGCACCGCGTGCCCTTCGCGATGCGCCTGCTGCTGCTGCTGGGCACCATGGCGTTCCACGCCTTCTTCGGCCTCGCACTGATGACGGGGGAGGGGCTGCTCCTCGCCGACTGGTACGGAGCGATGGGCTGGGGCACGTCCGCGCTCGCCGATCAGCAGGCGGCCGGCGGCATCGCGTGGAGCATCGGCGAGATCCCCACCCTCGCGCTCGCGATCGTCGTCGCGATGATGTGGAGCCGCTCCGACGCCCGCGAGACCAAGCGCCGCGACCGCCAGGCCGACCGCACCGGAGAGGCCGAGCTCACGGCCTACAACGACCGCCTGGCCGCCCTCCAGAAGCGCGGCTGATCCGCGCCCGGGCCCCGGGGTCCCGGCGGCCCGCGGGTACAGTGGAGCGGTGACTCAGCCGACCCTCTCCGACGAGCAGCAGCGGGTCTTCGACCTCATCGAGAACACGCGCGAGCACCTGTTCGTCACGGGTCGCGCGGGCACGGGCAAGTCCACCCTGCTCAACCACCTGAGCTGGAACACCGACAAGCAGATCGTCATCTGCGCCCCCACCGGCGTCGCGGCGCTGAACGTCGGCGGCCAGACCATCCACTCGCTCTTCCGACTGCCGATCGGCGTCATCGCCGACTCCGACCTCGACCAGCCGCCCGAGCTGCGCAAGCTCCTCAACACCATCGACACGCTCGTCATCGACGAGATCTCCATGGTCAACGCCGACCTGCTCGACGGGATCGACCGCAGCCTCCGGCAGGCGCGGCAGCGGCGCTCCGAGCCGTTCGGGGGCGTGCAGGTCGTCCTCTTCGGCGACCCGTTCCAGCTCGCACCCGTGCCCGGCGATCCGGAGGAGCGCGCCTACTTCGCCGACCGCTACCGCTCGCTGTGGTTCTTCGACGCCCTCGTCTGGCAGGAGGCGCCGCTGCGGATCGTCGAGCTCGGCCGGATCCACCGGCAGAGCGATGAGCGCTTCAAGTGGATGCTCAACGCGGTCCGCTTCGGCATGGTGACGAAGGAGATCGCCGACGTTCTGAACGCGGCGGGCGCGCGGACGCCTCCGGCCGACGACGCGATCACGCTCGCGACCCGCAATGACACGGTCAACCGCATCAACCAGGCGGCGCTCGCGCGGCTGAAGGGCCCGCTGAAGACCGCGTCGGCCGAGATCAGCGGCGACTTCGGCGGGCGCGCCTATCCAGCGGACCAGAACCTCGAGCTCAAGATCGGCGCGCACGTGATGTTCCTGCGCAACGACTCCGAGCAGCGCTGGGTGAACGGCACGATCGGCCGGGTGACGAAGGTCGCGGGGACGGTGTGGGTCGAGGTGGACGGCGAGGTCCACGAGGTCGAGCCCGCGACCTGGGAGCGTTACCGCTACTCCTACTCCGCCGCGACGAAGAAGCTCACCCGCGAGATCGTCGCCGAGTTCGCGCAGTTCCCGCTCCGCCTGGCGTGGGCGGTCACGATCCACAAGTCGCAGGGCAAGACCTACGACTCCGCCGTGGTCGACCTCGGGCAGCGCGCCTTCGCGCCCGGGCAGACCTACGTGGCGCTCAGCCGCATCACGAGCCTCGAGGGGCTCTACCTGACGCGGCCGCTCCGGCCGAGCGACATCATCGTCGACAAGGACGTGCTGCGCTTCATGTCCGAACGGCGAGCCGAGCCGGCCGCCGTCGCGGAGGCGTCCGCGGATTGACGCCCCGCGGAGGAGGTCGGAGCAGGCCCTCAGGCCGCCGCGCAGGTCCGGGCGAGATCGCGGAACAGCTCCGTCGTCAGCCGGTACGCCTCCGCGACCTCCGCGATGACCCGCTCGCGCTCCTCCTCGTCCCAGCCCGCGGCGTCGAGCTGCTCGCGGTAGGTGGCGCGGAAGGCCGACGGTGCGGCGATCTCGCCGAAGAGGAAGAAGCCGACGCCGTTGGTCTCGAAGCCGAACCGCCGCTGCAGCAGCCCGCGGACGATCGCGCAGCCGGAGAGGTCGCCGAGGTAGCGCGTGTAGTGGTGGGCGACGAAGCCGCCGCTCCAGCCCGCGGCCACGGTGCGGATCCGGTCGACGTAGGCGCCGGTCGAGGGCAGCGGGCGGATGCGCTCCCGCCAGTCCTCGCCGACGAGGAAGCGCAGGTCCTCCGCGATCGCGGGGAGCCGGGTGAGCTTGGCCGAGAGGAAGGGCTCCGCGACCGGATCGCCGGCCATGTCCTCCGCCACGGCCTCGAGGGCCTCGTAGACGAAGTAGTGCTGCGAGATGAGCGCGATGTAGTCGTCGCGGCTGCCGGAGCCGGTCATCAGCGAGGTCATGAAGGCGGCGCCCTCGTCGTCCGCGCCGGACTGCCCGATGCGCAGGCGCAGGGCCTCGGAGAACGGGATGACGTTCGACACGGTGGCCTCCCTCGGCGACTGAGGTCTGCCTTACCTTAGCCGAGCGGGGCCGCCGGGACCAGAGGGCGTCAGTGCCCGTGTCCGCCGTCGACGACGGAGTGCATCATCCCGCCCATGTCGCCCGAGCCGCCCGAGGATGCGGCCATGGCGGGGGTGGCGAGGGCGGAGACGGTGAGCGCGCCGGCCAGGAGTCCGACGAGAGCTCGCGACGGCGAGACGGCCTTCTCCTCGACGCGCGGAGAGCGGAGCGAGACGGCCACCACGGCGACCGCGATCAGCTGGAGGACCGCGGCGGCCAGCGCGGGGAGGGGCTCGGCGAGCGCGCCGAGGGCCAGAGCGAGGGCGAACGCCGCCAGGGAGGCGACCGCGACGACCAGCGCGGAGCGCGGCACGACGATCCGGCCGCGTGCCAGGACGAGGACCGCCCAGAGGATCTCGACAGCACCGACCGCTCCGATCACCGGAGCCTGCACGCCCTCGCCGCCGGCGGCGAGCGAGAGGTGGACGAGCCCGGCGCCGAGTCCGGCGAAAGCGGCGTTGCAGCGGGCCACGGTGGTCATGGCGGCTCCTTCGCTGGATCGGGGAAGAAGAGGAGGCCCCGGATCGACACACCGCATCGTGTCGTCCGGGGCCGTTCAGTCCGTCCGCCGCGGAAAACGGCGGGCCCACGGCGGACGGAGTAGAGGGGGGCGGCGGGTGCCGCCCGGGTCAGGCGGTCGCGGCGGTGCGCGTCCTCGCCGTCTTCTCGGTGCCGAGTCCGACTCCCAGGAGCACCAGCGCGCTGGCCAGGTGCAGGAAGTGGTCGGCGGTGTTCAGCGCCAGCACGTTCAGAGCGGTGTCGACCAGGAAGAAGCCGACGATGCCGAGCAGCAGGTACACCGCTCCGACGGTCACGTTGACCGTCTTCGCCGCGGCGACGGTCGACAGGCCCGCGATCAGCAGCGCGCCTCCGATGAGCAGGTGGGCGATGTTGTGCAGCGGGTTCACCTCGAAGACGCCGAGCAGGAGCCCGCCTTCGGTCGAGAGGAACTGCACGCCTCCGGTCACGACGAAGCCGAGCAGCCCGACGACGACGTAGACGGCTCCGAAGAGAGTCGCCAGCAGTCGATTGGGGGATCTGCGCATGGTCTCTTACCTCCTTCGAGCAGCGCCTCTGCGCTGTACTCCCTCTCTTCGTAACCGGGCGCCTGCCGGTTTGGGAACGGGGTGGACTCCGCCGGTCACGGTCAGGACACGAATCGCGATCGGGCGCTCAGCGGCCCTCTCCGGCCCGCCGGAGCCCCCGTACAGTGGTGCCGTTCGCAGACGACGGGGGAGTCGCACGGCATGGGATCTCGCAGACGGACGCGGACGGGGCTGCTCGTCGTCCCGGTCCTCGTGCTCGCACTGGCCGGCTGCACGCCCGCCGCCGCCTCGCGCGTGGCGGAGGCGCCCGCGCAGGCGGCGTCGGAGGAGCTCGCCTCCGCCCTGTCGGGGTTCCTCGACGAGACGGTCGGCGTCGCCGGCGCGACCGGAGCGGTCGCCGGCGTCTGGTCGCCGTGGGGTGGCAGCTGGGAGGGCGCGGTCGGCTGGGAGTCGGACGAGCGCACCACCGCCCTCACCACCGACGCGCACCTGCGGCTCGGCACCGGCGGCACCGAGGCGATGACCTGCGACGTGGTCCTCGCCCTCGCCGACTCCGGCCGGGTCGACCTCGACGCCGACGTCGGCGAGACGCTGCGCTCCCTGCCCGGCATCGACGGGCTCACCCTGCGCGAGCTCTGCGCGCACACCTCCGGCCTGGCCGACTTCCGCTCGGCGCTCTGGCCGACCGTGCTCCAGAACCCCCCGCGGCAGTGGCCGACGCTCGAGCTGCTCGCCGCGGCCCAGGTGCGCGGCGCCTCGGCCGAGCCCGGAGCGGCGTGGTCCGACTCCGCCACCGGTCCGCTGCTCGCCGGCATCGTCGCCGCGCAGGTGACCGGTCGGAGCATCGGGGAGCTCTACGACCAGTACGTGGTGCCGCGGTACGGGCTGCGCAGCACGGAGCTGCCAGACGCCTCCGAGGTCGACCTGCCCGCTCCGTCCCCCCGCGGCTACGCGGTCGCGCTGGACCCGGCGACCGGGGAGAAGCGCTGCGACGTGCGCCTCGACGTCACCGCCGCGTCCCCGTCCGCGCTCGGCGCCGCGGGCGGAGCGCTGACCGATCTGGAGGACCTCCGGCGGCTGGCGACGGGTCTCGCGGCCGATCCCGCGGGCGACGCCATGTGGCAGGACCCGGTCGTCCAGGGCCAGGGCCGCGCCGACTACCTCCGCGCCGGGCTCGGCGGGCACGAGGCGGGACCCCTCCGCGGCTTCTCGGGTCTCGCGCCCGGCTTCGTCACCGCGGCCTACTCCGACCCGGTCTCGGGCCTGACCGTGGCCGTCTCGATCAACAGCTCGACGCCCGGCGGCGACTTCGCCGCAACGGTCGCCCGCACCCTGGCCGCCATCGCGGTCGAGCAGGGAGCCGCGGCGGGAGCCGAGGGCCTGCCCCGGCTCCCGTGGACGGCCGACGGCGAGCGCGGCGCCGTGCAGGGGACCCCGACGCGCTGCTGATCCGGCGGCGCCCTACTCTGGTGCCATGCCGATCACTCCCGACACCAAGGACTGGACCTGGGTCCTCGAGCGCCCCTGCCTCGAGTGCGGTTTCGACGCCTCGCTCGTCGACGCCGACGAGGTCGCCGAGCTCATCCGCGAGAACGCCGCCGCCTGGCCCTACGTGCTCGACCGCGACGACGCGGCGGGCCGACCCGACGACGAGACCTGGTCGCCGCTCGAGTACGCCGCGCACGTGCGCGACGTGCACCGCATCTACCGCACCCGCGTGCAGCTGATGCTCGCCGGCGACGACCCGCTCTACCCCAACTGGGACCAGGACGTCACCGCCGTGGAGGAGCGCTACGACCAGCAGGACCCCGCGACGGTCGGCCGCGAGCTGGTCGAGGCGGCCGAGCGCATCGCCGAGGTGTTCGACTCCGTCGCCGGTGCCCAGTGGCAGCGCCGAGGCCGCCGCAGCGACGGCGCGGCGTTCACGGTCGACACGATCGCCCGCTACTACCTGCACGACGTCCAGCACCACCTGCACGACGTGCAGGGCTGAGCTCAGGTGTCGATGAGCTGCGGATTGAGGAACGAGAGCGTCCTCGCGTAGGCGAGCGCCGCAGAGGCGGGGCTGACCGCGTCGCGCAGGTTGCCGTTCGCGAAGTGCCGCTGCGTGTCCGGGTAGGTGTGCGCCGTGACCGGCGTCCCCGACTCCTTCAGCCGTCCGACGAACGACTCCGGGTCGTCGCCCGCGGGCCACTCGTCGCTCTGCGCGTAGTGCAGGAGGGTGGGGCACGGGACCAGCACGTGCTCCTCCGCATCGAGGGTGGCGTAGTACGCGACCACCGCGTCCACGAGCCCGGTGCCCGCGGCGAGCAGCCCGAGGCGGCCGCCGAAGCCGAAGCCGATGACGGCGCTGCGCGGCGCCCCGGCCGCGACTCCGGTGCCGACCGCCTCGGCGACGGCGGCGAGGGTGCGGTCCTGCGCGGCCATCGCGGCGAGGTCGCGCGCGTCCTCCGGGGCGAGCGTGGCCCAGCCGTCGTAGAGGTCGGGCACGAGCACGTGGTAGCCGTGCTTCGCCACGGCCTCGGCGAACGGGTCCAGCCACGGCAGGCGCCCGAACACGTCGTGCAGCACGACCACCACGGGCCGGCCGGGGTGCCCGTACTCGAGGGCGACGCCCGGCGACGGGATCTGGACGAGCTCTGTCACCCCTCCACCCTGCCCTCTGCGTCCCGCGATCCCGCGCGCTGCCGCGGATCCGCCCGGCGTGTCGCGTCGAAACGCCGCGCGGGCGCCTCACCGCTCCGCGCGGCCGTGCGGCTTCAGCGGCAGGACGACCTGCTCGCGCAAGTGCTCGTAGACGACCGAGGTGCGCACATCGGCGACCTCGCGGCGCTGCGTCAGCTCGTCGATGACGAAGGCGTAGAGGTCCTGGTTGTCGCGGACGGCGACGTGGATGATGAAGTCCTCCGAGCCGGAGGTGACGAACACGCCGACCGTCTCGTCGAGGCCGGCGACCCAGTCGCGGAAGGCCTCGATGATCTCGCGCGACGGCGGACGGATGCGGACCGCGACCAGCGCCTGCACGCCGCGCCCGAGGGCCGCGAAGTCGAGAGTGAGCGTCGCGCCGGTGATCACGCCGCGGCGCCGGAGGCTCCTCGTGCGGTGGTCGGCGAGACGTGCACGGCGGCTGCGAGGTCACGGTTCGTGATCCGTGCATCCGACTGCAGGACCTGCAGGATCCGGACGTCGAGTTCGTCGAGTGCCGCTCCTGGGCCGTTCTGCTGGTCGTTCATACGGAGATCCTGCCGAAGGGGAGCCCTCCTGCCTACTGTTCGTGACGTCACTGCGCACGAACCGAGGAGCATCATGACCATCCCCGCCCCCGACGCCGTCGGCTTCCACCCCGACGAGATCGACACCGCCGCGCCCACCCGCTCGGCCCGCCTCAAGTGGGTGGTCGTCGTCGACGAGTCCCTCCCCGCCGGCCGCGCCGTGAACGCCGCGATCTGCGTGGGCGCCGCGACGGCCGCGCACGTCGCGGGGCTGCTCGGACCGAGCCCCGCCGACGCGTCCGGATCGCTGCATCCCGGTCTGCCGTGGGCCGGCTGCACGGTCCTCGCCGCCGACGCGGCGACCCTGCTCGCGATCCGCGCGAAGGCCGAGGCGCACGACGGGACGTTCGTCGCCGACATGCCCGCGTCGGCGCAGGCCACCCGGGTGTACGACGAGTACCGGGAGGCGGTGGCGGCGAGCGGCTCCGACGAGCTGCAGTACCTCGCGGTCAGCCTGGTGGGGCCGAGGAACCGGATCGACAGGATCGTCGGGCGGCTGCCGCTGCTGGGCTGACGGACGCCGCTGCGCTGCCGGACGCCGCTGCAGCGCCGGAGGAGGAGCCGCTCACATCGGGCCGGAGGACCGGCCGCAGACGAGGGGAGAGGAGAGCGAGTGACGGGAATCGAACCCGCGCCATCTGCTTGGGAAGCAGAAGTTCTACCATTGAACTACACTCGCGCGGCGCCGCTCGGGCGCACCAGGACATCGTAGCAAGGCCCGGAGCCGGCCCACGCCCCGGGGTCGCGCCACGCCCTAGGATCGCAGCGTGCTCCTCTCCGACCGCGACATCTCGCTCGAACTCGCCTCCGGCCGCGTGGGGCTCGCCCCGCACGATCCGTCGATGCTGCAGCCGTCGTCCGTCGATGTGCGCCTCGACCGCTTCTTCCGGCTGTTCGACAACCACCGCTACCCGTACATCGATCCGGCCGAGGACCAGCCCGAGCTGACCCGCCTGGTCGAGACGCCGCAGGGCGAGCCGTTCATCCTCCACCCGGGAGAGTTCGTGCTCGGCTCGACCTACGAGGAGGTGTCGCTGCCGGACGACATCGCGGCGCGCCTCGAGGGCAAGAGCTCGCTCGGACGGCTCGGGCTGCTGACCCACTCGACCGCCGGGTTCATCGATCCGGGCTTCACCGGCCACGTCACCCTCGAGCTCAGCAACGTCGCGACGCTCCCCATCACGCTCTGGCCGGGGATGAAGATCGGCCAGATGTGCTTCTTCCGCCTCAGCTCGCCCGCCGAGAAGCCCTACGGCTCGGCGGAGTACAGCTCGCGGTACCAGGGCCAGCGCGGTCCGACCGCGTCGCGGTCGGCGCTCAACTTCCACCGCACGGACGTCTACACCGACTGACTCCGGCGCAGGGATCAGGGCGCGGGGGTCAGCCCAGCAGGCGGGGGAGCTGCAGCACGAGCCAGGGGGAGAACGCCCAGGGGGTCGAGCGGACGGCGGCGAGCGTCGCCTCGGCGTCGACCCACTCGTAGTCCATGACCTCGTCGAGGCGCGGATCGAGGGCGTCGCGGCTCGACAGCGTCGCCGTGTAGACGGGGCAGATCTCGTTCTCGACGACGCCGGACGCGTCGACCGCGCGGTAGCGGAAGTCCGGCAGGGCGACCTCCAGCGTGGCCAGCCGGGCGCCGAGCTCGCGCTCGGCCCGGCGGACGACGGCGTCCTCGATCCGCTCGCCCGGTGCGGGGTGCCCGCAGAAGGAGTTGGTCCAGACGCCCGGCCAAGTGCGCTTCTCGAGCGCGCGACGGGTCACCAGAAGTGCGCCGTCCGGGGAGAAGACGTGGCAGGAGAACGCGAGGTGCAGGGGGGTGGCCGTGTCGTGCACGGTCGCCTTGTCGGCGACCCCCACGGCGTTCCCGGCCTCGTCGAGGAGGACCACCTGCTCGATCCGGTCCGTCTGCACAGTGGCGGCTGGCGAAGTCATACCCGCAAGTCAAGCACGCCGCAACACATCAGCCGGCTTATCGTCCTGGTTCTCCCCTTTGTTAGCCTTCCCACGTGGATACGCGCGACCCCGTGGTTCTGTCCCGGTTGAGGCAGGAGCACGTCGATGCCGTCCTGGACAGGTTCTTCTCGTTGGCGAGGTCCCGGGCGGTGCGTCTCGGACCCCGCTACCTGACCCTCTGGCAGACGCTGGAGGCCAACACCCGCGGCGGCAAGCGCTTCCGCCCGCTGATGGTGATCTCGGCGTACGAGGCCCACGGCGGCCAGGATCCGGAGGCCGCCGCCCACCTCGGCGCGGCGTTCGAGCTCCTGCACACCGCGCTGATCGTGCACGACGACGTGATCGACCGCGACTTCGTGCGCCGCGGCGGCCCGAACGTCTCGGGCAGCTACCGCGACGAGGCGACGACCGCGGGCCTCTCCATCCCGATCGCCGAGCACCGCGGCACCTCGGTGGCCGTGATCGCCGGGGACCTCGCCCTCACCGGCGCCCACCGCCTCGTCGAGGGCGTCGGCGCCTCCGACGGCGTGCGGGCCCGCCTGCTCACCCTGCTCGACGAGGCCGTCTTCGCCTCCGCCGCGGGCGAGCTGGCCGATGTGGACTTCTCCCTCATGCCGGGCATGCCCTCGGTCGAGGAGGTGCTCGAGATGGAGCGCCTCAAGACGGCCGTCTACTCGTTCGAGGCGCCGCTGCAGGCCGGAGCGATCCTCGCCGGGGCCTCGGACGCCGCGGTGGACGCGCTCGGCGAGTTCGGCCGCTGGATCGGCATCGCCTACCAGATCGTCGACGACCTGCTCGGCGTCTTCGGCTCGGAGGGCCAGACCGGCAAGACCACGCTGGGCGACCTCCGCGAGGGCAAGCGCACCGTCCTCATCGCCCACGCGGCCGGCACGGACTGCTGGCCCGACATCGAGGCGCTGATCGGCGACGAGCACCTCGCGCCCGAGACCGCGGAGAAGGTGCGCGGCATCCTCGAGGAGTGCGGCGCCCGCAGCTACGCCGAGGGGCTCGCGAACCAGTTCGCCGACCGCGCCTGGGCGGCTCTGGAGACGCCCGCGGTGTCGGAGGCGTTCCGCAACGAGGTCCGCCCGCTCGTGGCCAGCGTGGTCGGGCGCACCCGATGAGCGCTGTCCGCCACGCGCGGATGCGCGCGACGATGCGCTCCGCCCGGCCGAGCCCCCGTACGGTGGCACGATGAGCCGCCAGAGCGAACTGTACGACCGCGTCGCGCACGAGTCGTCCGCGCAGGTGATCCGCCGCTACTCCACCTCCTTCGGGCTGGCCACGCGCCTGCTCGCTCCGGGCGTCCGCGAGCGGGTGGAGGACGTCTACGCCCTCGTGCGCGTCGCCGACGAGATCGTCGACGGCGTCGCCGAGGAGGCCCGTCTCGACCGGGCCGCGGTGGAGGAGTCCCTCGACGCCTTCGAGGCCGAGACCGAGCGCGCGCTCGCCTCCGGCTACAGCTCCAACCTCGTGATCCACGCCTTCGCTCGGACCGCGCGGGCGACCGGATTCGGCACCGAGCTCACCCGGCCGTTCTTCGCGTCGATGCGCGCCGACCTCCGCGAGACCGAGCACACCCCCGAGTCCTTCGAGGCCTACGTCTACGGCTCCGCCGAGGTCGTCGGGCTGATGTGCCTGCACGTGTTCCTCGCGGCGCCGGACGCGGGGCTCGTCTCCGAGGCCGCCCGCGCGCGGCTCGTGGCCGGAGCGCGCCGCCTGGGGGCCGCGTTCCAGAAGGTCAACTTCCTCCGCGATCTCGCCGCCGACGTCGACGGCCTCGGCCGCAGCTACTTCCCCGGAGTCGACCCGCGGGCGTTCTCCGAGCGCGACAAGGCCTCGCTGCTCGCCGACCTCGACGACGACCTCGCCGAGGCCGCCGCCATCGTGCCCGAGCTCCCGCGCTCGAGCCGGCGCGCGGTCCTGCTGGCCCACTCCCTCTTCGCCGCCCTGGCCGACCGGATCCGCGCGACGCCCGCCGAGGAGCTCCTCCGCGCCCGCGTCAGCGTGCCCACGGCCGCCAAGGCGGCGCTCGCGGCGAAGGCGGCCGTGTCGACGCTCGGCCCGCGCCTGGGCCCCGGCCCCGTCCGCGCGACCCGCTCGAGGACCGGCCCGCACCGCGCCGTCGTCATCGGCGGGGGGATCGGCGGACTCGCCTCCGCCGCGCTGCTCGCGCGCGACGGCTACGACGTGACCCTCCTGGAGGCGCGCGAGGCCGTCGGCGGCCGCGCCGGCTCGTGGGAGCACGAGGGCTTCCGCTTCGACACCGGTCCCTCCTGGTACCTGATGCCCGAGGTGTTCGACCACTTCTTCCGCCTCATGGGCACCAGCGCCGAGGAGCGCCTCGACCTCGTCACGCTCGACCCCGGCTACCGGGTCTACAGCGAGGGCGTCGACGAGCCGATCGACGTGCTCGCCGACCTCGAGTCGAACCTCGCGCTCTTCGAGAGCATCGAGCCCGGAGCGGGCGAGCGGATGCGCGCGTACCTCGACTCCGCGCGCGACACCTACGAGATGGCCAAGCGCCGCTTCCTCTACACGAGCTTCTCCTCCTTCCTCCCGCTGCTGCGCCGCGACGTGCTCAGCCGGACCGGGAGGCTCGGCCGCCTGCTGCTCACGCCGCTCGACACGTTCGCGGCGACGGCGGTCACCGACAACCGGCTGCGCCAGATCCTCGGCTACCCGGCCGTCTTCCTCGGCTCCTCGCCGTTCGCCGCGCCGAGCATGTACCACCTGATGAGCCACCTCGACCTCGCCGACGGCGTGCTCTACCCGATGGGCGGATTCACGAAGCTGATCGAGGCCGTCGCCGACGTCGCCGAGGAGGCCGGCGTCACCGTCCGCACGTCCTCGCCCGCGACGCGGATCCTCACCGCCCGCTCGCCCCGCGGCCGACGCCGCGGCGCCGAGGTCGTCGGAGTCGAGTTCACGGGCCCCGACGGCACGGAGCGGATCCCCGCCGACCTGGTCGTCAACGCCTCCGACCTCTTCACCACCGAGCAGTCGCTCCTCCCCGAGGAGCTGCGGACCTACCCGCCCGCCTACTGGGAGAAGCGCGAGCCCGGCCCGAGCGCCGTCCTCGTCCTCCTGGGCGTGCGCGGGGAGCTGCCCGAGCTCGAGCACCACACCCTGCTCTTCACGAAGGACTGGCGCGACAACTTCGACAAGATCTTCGGCGAGCACCCGACCGTCCCCGATCCCGCGTCGATCTACGTCTGCCGCCCGAGCGCGACCGACGCGAGCACGGCTCCGGAGGGGCACGAGAACCTGTTCGTGCTCGTGCCGATCCCGGCCGACACCTCGATCGGCCACGGCGGAGTCGACGGCGCGGGCGACGCGCGCGTCGAGGCCATCGCCGACCAGGCCATCGCGCAGATCGCGTCCTGGACCGGCGCGACCGACCTGGCCGAGCGGATCGTCGTCCGCCGCACCATCGGCCCGGCCGACTTCGAGAGCGACCTCGGCGCCTGGCGCGGCTCGATGCTCGGACCGGCCCACGTCCTCTCGCAGAGCGCCTTCTTCCGCGCCGGGAACGTCAGCAGGCACGTCGACGGACTGCTCTTCGCCGGCAGCTCCACGATCCCCGGCATCGGCCTGCCGATGTGCATCATCAGCGCCGAGGTCATGCTCAAGCGCGTGCGCGGCGACGTGTCGACCGAGCCGCTGCCCGTGCGGGAGGCGCCGTCCGCTCCGGTCGCGCCCGTCGCCGTGGGGGAGTAGGCGTGGGGATCCTCTACCTGCTCGCGCTCCTCGTCTCGATCACCGGGATGATCGTGCTCGACCGCCGCTTCCGGCTGTTCTTCTGGGCGGACGCGCGACGCGCGGCGATCGTGCTGCCCGTGGGAGTCGCGTTCTTCCTGGTCTGGGACCTCGTGGGGATCGGCCTGGGCGTCTTCTTCCGCGGAGAGACCTCCTACATGACCGGCCTGCAGATCGCGCCGGAGCTCCCGGTCGAGGAGGTCCTCTTCCTCACCCTGCTCTGCTACCTGACGATGGACGTGCACGGCTTCCTCTCGCAGCGGGTCGCCCGGCGGGCGGAGGCGCGCGCGTGACCTACCTCCTCCTCAACGCCGTGTTCCTCGCGGTGGTGCTGGTGCTGCTGCTGCTCGCGCTGCGCCGACGCGTCCTGCGCCTGCCCGCCGTCCTCGGCACCCTCGCCGTGCTGCTGGTGATGACCGCCGTGTTCGACAACATCATGATCGGAGTGGGCCTGCTGGTCGCCTACGACGACGACCTGATCTCGGGCATCCGGATCGGCGTCGCTCCAATCGAGGACTTCGCCTACGCGATCGCCGCGGCCCTCGCCCTCCCGGCGCTCTGGGTGCTCCTGCCCTCGCGTCGTCGGAGCGAGCCGTGAACCGGCTGCGCGCGCTGTTCGTCTCGAGCCGCCCGCTGAGCTGGGTCAACACCGCCTACCCGTTCGCGGCGGCGTACCTGCTGACCACCCGCGAGATCGACCTCGCCTTCGTGCTCGGCACGATCTACTTCCTCATCCCCTACAACCTCGCGATGTACGGGATCAACGACGTCTTCGACTACGAGTCCGACCTGCGGAACCCCCGCAAGGGCGGCGTCGAGGGCGCCGTGCTCGACCGGAGCGAGCACCGCGCGACGCTGATCGCGGCGGTGGCCACGAACGTGCCGTTCCTGGTGGCGCTCGTGCTGCTCGGATCCCCGGTCTCGTGGCTGGTCCTCGCGATCAGCGTCTTCGCGGTGATCGCCTATAGTGCGCCGGGGCTCCGCTTCAAGGAGCGTCCGTTCGTCGACTCGCTGACCTCGGCGACCCACTTCGTCAGCCCGGCCGTCTACGGGATCGCCCTCGCGGGCACCGTGGTCACCGGACCTCTCGTGGCGCTGCTCGTGGCGTTCTTCCTCTGGGGGATCGCGAGCCACGCCTTCGGCGCGGTGCAGGACATCCTGGCCGACCGGGCGGGCGGCATCGGCTCGATCGCGACCGTGATCGGAGCGAAGGCGACCACGCGCTTCGCCATCGCCGCCTACGTCGCGAGCGGCCTGCTCCTGCTCCTGCTGCCCTGGCCGGGGACTCTCGCGGCGATCCTCGCGGTGCCGTACGCGGTGAGCATCTGGCCGTACCGATCGCTCGAGGACGCCGAGGCGGAGCGGGCGAACGCGGGCTGGAAGCGCTTCCTCGCGCTGAACTTCCTGACCGGCTTCCTCGTCACGCTCCTGCTGATCGTGTTCTGGATCGCCACGGTCTGATCCGCGGCCGGCGGCGCGCGGGGAGGGGCGTCGCCAGCGACTCCGCGGTCCGGGCCCCGTCAGTCCCGGCGGGCGGGCGGAGCGAGCCGCGGCTCCGGCACGACGGGGGCGGTGGCCGGCGGGCGGCGCACCGGCAGGAGCAGCACCAGCCCGACGGCGAGGACGAGGACGAGCCCGAGGATGCCCCAGTACTGCACGTTCGCCTCGCCGCTGCCCGAGACGGCCGCGGCGATCGAGACGGCGGCTGCGAAGGCGGCGGGCGCGAGGAACGAGGCCGCCCGCCCGGTGGTCGCGTAGAGGCCGAAGATCTCGCCCTCGCGTCCCTCCGGGATGAGGCGGGCGAGGTAGCTGCGGCTCGCCGACTGCGCCGGGCCGACGAACAGGCACAGCAGCAGGCCGAAAATCCAGAACACCGTGCTCCCCCCGTCGTGCAGGACGAAGACGGCGGTGCCGCAGACGACCAGGCCGATGAGCGAGGCGACGATCACGGCCTTGGGGCCGATGCGGTCGTCGAGCGCGCCGACCGAGATGGTCGCCACTCCGGCCACGACGTTCGCGGCGATGGCGAAGAGGATCACCTCGCCGGCGTCGAAGCCGAAGGTGCCCTGCGCCAGCACGCCGCCGAAGGTGAAGACCCCGGTGAGCCCGTCGCGGAACACCGCGCTGGCGATGAGGAAGGCCACGGTGCTGCGGCTCTCGCGCCAGAGGCCGGCGACCTGCGCGAAGAGCGCGCGGTAGGAGGCGATCACGCCGACGCGCTCCGCCCGGCTCGCGCGCGCCGGCGTCTCCGGCACCGCGACCAGCACAGGGAGGGCGAAGACGGCGAACCACACGCCGGCGACCAGGATCGAGACGCGCACGTCGAGGCCGTCGTCCCCCGTCACTCCGAAGAGCCCGACCTCGGGCGAGATGAAGCCGAAGTACACGATCAGCAGCAGGACGATCCCGCCGACGTAGCCCATGCCCCACCCGAAGCCGGAGACGCGGCCGATGGTCGCCCGGGTCGAGACCTGGAGGAGCATCGCGTTGTAGTTGACGCTCGCGAACTCGAAGAAGACCGTGCCGACCGCGAGCAGTCCGAGTCCCAGCCAGAGGAGGGCCGGGTCGGGGCGCACGAGGAACATCAGCAGGATGCAGAGGACGACGACGGCGGAGTGGATCCCGAGCCAGAGCCGGCGGTGCCCGCCGAGGTCGGCCCGGCGGCCGGTGATCGGCGCGATGACGGCGACGACCACGCCGGCGGCGGCGAGGGACCAGCCGAGCGCGGCCGAGACTCCGCTCGAGGTGCCGAAGAGCCCGTCGGTCGTCAGGTAGACGGTGAAGACGAAGGTGGTCACCACCGCGTTGAAGGCCGATCCGCCCCAGTCCCACAGGCCCCAGGCGAGGACGGGCCAGCGGCCGGTGCGCGTCGTCATGGGCCCACCGTAGGGGGAGGAGGTGAACGGCCGGAAGCGGCGGGACCCGTGAGTCTGAGAGTTGAGCCGATGCGACTCAACTTCTCGCCTCCGGACTTGACGCGAGACGACGGATGCGTAAACTTGAGCGTGCGGGGCTCAACTCCCGCAGAGGATTCCGCACCACCCGTCAACTGACCGGCAGCCGCCCGCGCGACGCCGATCGCGAAGGAGAACAACGCATATGTCCCGTGCCGTAGGCATCGACCTGGGAACCACCAACTCTGTCGTGGCCGTCCTCGAGGGAGGCGAGCCCACCGTCATCGCCAACGCCGAGGGCTTCCGCACCACGCCGTCCGTCGTGGCGTTCACCAAAGACGGGGAGGTGCTCGTCGGCGAGACCGCGAAGCGCCAGGCCGTCACCAACGTCGACCGCACCATCGCGTCGGTCAAGCGCCACATGGGCACCGACTGGACCTTCGGCGTGGAGGACAAGAAGTACACCCCGCAGGAGATCTCGGCCCGCATCCTGGGCAAGCTCAAGCGCGACGCGGAGCAGTACCTGGGCGACAAGGTGACCGACGCGGTCATCACCGTCCCGGCCTACTTCAACGACGCCGAGCGCCAGGCGACCAAGGACGCCGGCGAGATCGCCGGACTCAACGTCCTGCGCATCATCAACGAGCCCACCGCGGCCGCGCTGGCCTACGGCCTCGACAAGGGCAAGGAGGACGAGCTCATCCTCGTCTTCGACCTCGGCGGCGGAACGTTCGACGTCTCCCTCCTCGAGGTGGGCAAGGACGACGACTTCTCGACCATCCAGGTCCGTGCGACCTCGGGCGACAACCGCCTCGGCGGCGACGACTGGGACCAGCGCGTCGTCGACCACCTGGTCAAGCGCTTCAAGGACTCGACCGGCGTCGACGTCTCGAAGGACAAGATCGCTCGCCAGCGCCTCAAGGAGGCCGCGGAGCAGGCGAAGAAGGAGCTCTCCTCGAGCACCTCGACCAGCATCCAGCTGCCCTACCTCTCGCTCACCGAGAACGGTCCGGCGAACCTCGACGAGACGCTCACCCGCGCCAAGTTCGAGGAGCTCACCAGCGACCTGATCGAGCGCACCCGCAAGCCCTTCACCGACGTCATCGCCGAGGCGGGCGTCAAGGTCGAGGACATCGCTCACGTGGTCCTCGTCGGCGGCTCGACCCGCATGCCGGCCGTCGCCGAGCTCGTCAAGAAGCTCACCGGGGGCAAGGAGCCCAACAAGGGCGTCAACCCGGACGAGGTCGTCGCCGTCGGCGCCGCGCTGCAGGCCGGCGTCCTCAAGGGCGAGCGCAAGGACGTCCTCCTGATCGACGTGACCCCGCTCTCGCTGGGCATCGAGACCAAGGGCGGGATCATGACGAAGCTCATCGAGCGCAACACCGCGATCCCGACCAAGAGGTCCGAGACCTTCACCACGGCCGACGACAACCAGCCGTCCGTTGCGATCCAGGTCTTCCAGGGCGAGCGCGAGTTCACCCGCGACAACAAGAACCTGGGCACGTTCGAGCTGACCGGCATCGCGCCGGCCCCGCGCGGCATCCCGCAGGTCGAGGTCACCTTCGACATCGACGCCAACGGCATCGTCCACGTGTCCGCGAAGGACAAGGGCACCGGCAAGGAGCAGTCGATGACGATCACGGGCGGCTCGTCGCTGCCCAAGGACGACATCGACCGCATGGTCCGCGAGGCCGAGGAGCACGCCGCCGAGGACAAGGCCCGCCGCGAGGCCGCCGAGATCCGCAACAACGCCGAGACCCTGGCGTACTCGATCGACAAGCTGATCAAGGACAACGAGGACAAGCTGCCCGAGGACGTCAAGTCCGAGGTGCAGGGAGACGTCGACGCGCTGAAGACCGCGCTCGCCGGCGACGACGACGCGGCCGTCAAGACCGCGTTCGACGCCCTCAACGCCTCGCAGACCAAGATCGGCCAGGCGATCTACTCCCAGGACCAGGCCGCGCAGAGCGCCCCCGCGGACGCTCCGGCCGACGGTGACAAGAAGGACGACGAGGACATCGTCGACGCCGAGGTCATCGACGAGGACGAGCCGAAGGACACGAAGTAGCCATGGCAGCCGAGAACGAGCCCCAGGACCTCCCCGAGGAGCAGCCGGCCACCGGCGGCGAGGCGGGAGCCGAGGCGGCGCAGGACGCCCAGGACCAGGAGGGCCTCATCGAGGCCGAGGGGCCCGACGTCGAGACCAGCCTCTCGGACGCCGACCTCTCGTTCCTCTCGGGACAGTCCAGCGCCGAGACGCTCGCAGCCGAGCACCTCGCCGACCTCCAGCGGGTGACCGCGGAGTACGCGAACTACCGCAAGCGCACCGAGGCGAACCGCCAGGTCGACAAGGAGCGGGCGATCGGCGACGCGGTGAAGGTCATCCTCCCCGTGCTCGACGACCTCGACCGCGCCGAGAAGCACGGCGACCTCGCCGAGGGCGGGCCCTTCACGGCCATCGCGCAGAAGCTGCGCGGCGGAGTGGAGAAGCTCGGCCTGGTGAAGACCGGCGCCGTGGGCGACCTGTTCGACCCGAACATCCACGAGGCGATCTTCCAGCAGCCCACCCCCGGCGCCGAGACCTCCACGGTCGCGGACGTCGTCGAGGCGGGCTACTACCTCGGAGGCTCGCTGTTGCGGGCCGCCAAGGTGGTCGTGGCAGTCCCCGCCGACTGACCCCGCCACCGGCACCACCACCGCGGAGGACCCCGCCCCGCTCGGCAGCACGCTGCCGGACCGGGGCGGGGTCCCTCGCCGCATTCGACACAGGAAGAGGCACATGGCCAGCCAGGATTGGTTCGACAAGGACTTCTACAAGGTCCTCGGCGTGTCCAAGGACGTCTCCGCCGCGGACCTGAAGAAGACCTACCGCAAGCTCGCCCGCCAGTTCCACCCCGACTCCAACCCGGGGGACGCGAAGGCCGAGGCGCGCTTCAAGGAGATCAGCGAGGCGTACACCGTGCTCTCGGACGCCGAGCAGCGCAAGGAGTACGACCAGATCCGCGCCATGGGCGGCGGAGCGCGCTTCACCGCGGGAGGCCAGCCCGGAGGGTTCGACGACGTCTTCGGCGGCATGTTCGGCCAGGGCGGGCGCACCTCCTACAGCACCCAGCAGGGCCCGCCGCCCGGCTTCGAGGACATCCTCGGCGGCATGTTCGGCGGCGGAGGCAGCCGCTTCGGCCAGCCCAGTGGCGGCTACCGCGGCTTCGGCGGCCCGCAGAAGGGCGCCGACGTCACCGCCAGCACCACCATCGACTTCCGCACCGCGACCCGGGGCGACACCGTCCAGCTGCAGACCGGCGACGGGCGCACCCTCTCGGTGCGCATCCCGGCCGGCGTGGCCGACGACCAGAAGATCCGCGTCCGCGGCAAGGGCCGCCCCAGCCCGGACGGCGGCGATCCCGGCGACCTGGTGCTCACCGTCTCGGTCCGCAAGCATCCGGTGTTCGAGCGCGACGGGCTGAACCTGCGCGTGACGGTCCCCGTGACCTTCGTCGAGGCCGTCTTCGGCGCGACGATCGAGGTGCCGACCCTCGGCGGCGAGCCCGTCAAGCTCCGGGTCGCCGCAGGCACCCCGAGCGGCCGCGTCCTGCGCGTCAAGGGCCGCGGCGTCACGACCCCCAAGGGCACGGGCGACCTGCTCGCCGTCCTGCAGGTCGCCGTCCCGAGCCACCTGTCCGCCGCCGCCCGTGAGGCCCTCGAGGCCTACGCCGCCGCCGAGCCGGACGAGGACCCGCGCGAGGACATCCTGGAGAAGGCCCGCTACTAGCACCGGATCGGCGCGACCGGTCGGAGGAGGAGACATGGACGAGAACACGCCCGTCTTCGCGATCGCCGTCGCCGCCGAGCTGGCGGGGATGCACCCGCAGACGCTCCGGCAGTACGACCGGCTCGGGCTCGTGAGCCCGACCCGCACCGCGGGCAAGTCGCGCCGCTACTCGATGCGCGACGTGGTGCAGCTGCGCGAGGTCGCCCGGCTCTCCTCCGAGGGCGTCTCGCTCGAGGGCATCGCGCGCATCCTGCAGCTCGAGAACCAGGTGCAGTCGCTCTCGCAGCGGGTGCGCGAGCTGGAGTCGGCCCTCGCCGACGAGCTCCTGAACCGGCCGGGCCGCCGCGTGTTCGCCGCCGGACTCGAGGGGGACGTGGTCACTCTGCGCCACGGCACGCGCGCGCAGCGCCGGACCGAGCTGGTCGTCTGGCGCCCCGCGCCACGATCAGAGGCCGACGACGACGCCACGCCCTGAACGAGGGGTAGCCTGACCGGGCGCCGCCCCGTCATCGCGGCGCCCGTCCCTCCGCTCGGGGCGGAGAGCAGGAGGACCGCCGTGGACCACGACAGCAGTACCCCGCGCGACGAGCGCGACGCCCGCCGGGAGCAGGCCGCCCAGGAGCAGGCCCCCCAGGAGCAGGCGTCGGACGCCTCGCGACAGGAGCAGGCCCCGGACGCCACGCGCGCGTCCCGCAGGACGCCCGTCGTACCCGACAACGGGTTCTCCCGCGAGTCCTACGCGATCCACGCCGCCCGCAGCGACCTCCCCCTCTTCTCGGATGCGCTGAACGCCGGCCGCGACGACTCCGGCTGGCTGTCGTCGCTCTCGAGCACCCTCGCCGGACCCACCGGGCCGGTCGGCTCCCCGGACTCGGCCGCCGAGACGGCGCAGGCCGCGCTCGACCGCCGCACCCGCCGTCGGAGAGACGAGTCCGACTCCTGAGCCGCGGCTCCGGCTAGTCGCGCAGGCGCGTGGCGGCCATCCGAGCGTCGACCAGGCGGCCGCCGCTGAGGCGGGCGAGGATCACGGAGCCGAACGGCAGCGCGCGCACGAGGGGCAGACCCTCGACCCGCTCCTCGTCCGTGTAGCCGAGGAGGACGTACATCCCGACCACGGCGATCGCGGCGATCGTCGCGACCCGCGCCGGGATCTGGTCCATCGTGCCGCCTCCGCCGTCGATCGGCTCGGCGAGCGTGACGCACATGAGGAAGATCGACGCGTAGACCGCCAGGTGCACGTGGGAGCGGCTCCACGGGCGCGCGAGCGCGGCGATCGGCAGGATCCAGAGGGCGTACCAGGGGTGGATGGCGGTCGACGCCGTCACGAACGCGAGCAGCGCACCGGACAGGCGGGCGAGCGGATCGATGGAGCGCCGCGACAGCATGAGGCGCGCAGCGATCAGGCCGGCGAGCCCGAGCGCGAGGATCTTGACCACGGCGATCGCCGCGGCGGGGTCGTGACCGGTGAACTCGACGGCGCGGGAGACCGAGACCGTGACGAACGACATCGGCGCGTACCAGTGCAGGATCGAGCCGGGCACGACCATCGCCCCGACCCAGCCGACCCCGACGCCCGCGAGCAGCCCGACGGCGACCACGAGGCCGAGCGCTCCGGCGCCCGTCCAGAGCCAGCCGCGGGCGCGCTCGCGCCACGTCGCGTCGTGGCGCAGCCACAGCAGCGCGAGCACGGGGAGCGCGATCACGGCGATCGGCTTGATCGCGATCGCTCCGGCCATCAGCACGACGGCGGCGATGCGCCGGTCGGTCTGGGCGTAGTAGAGCGACGCGAGGATGAGCGCCAGCATCACGGAGTCGTTGTGGCCGGCGACGACGAAGAGCACGAGGGTCAGCGGGTTGGCGACGATCGTCCAGGCGGTGAGCGGGACCGAGAGGCCGCGCAGGCGCGCCAGGCGGAGCGCGTAGACGGCCATGACGGCCACGCCGGCGACCGACACGGCGCGGAGCATCGCGATCGAGAGCTCGGGTGCGCCGTAGCCCGCGAACTGCACCGCGGTGCGCTCGATCAGGAGGTAGAGGGGTCCGTAGGGCGTGGGCGTGTCGGCCCAGAGCGGGTCGACGCCGAGGTCGAACCAGCCGGGGAGCGTCGCGACGCCGTGGGTGTAGGGGTCGATGCCCTGGGTCATCAGGCGACCCTGCGCCACGTAGGAGAACATGTCGTGGCTGAACAGCGGCACCGTCACGAGGAGCGGAGCGGTCCAGGCGAGGGCCGCCACCACGATGGTGCGGACGGAGCCGGGGCCCGCCGCGAGCGCGACCGTGCGCAGGCGGAGCCACGCGATCAGCAGCAGCATCCCGCCGCCCACGACGAGGGCGCCGCTGGACTCGGTGAGCCAGCCCGTGGCGCGGATCGAGGCGACGAGAGGCCAGTCGCGGATGGGCGAGCCGGCGGGCAGGTAGCCCACGCCGAGCGAGCCGAGGAGGATCGCGATCGAGCCCAGCAGGCCCGTCGCCAGCGGTGCGGCCTCCATGAAGCGGAGCCGCGGTCGGCGCTGCCGTCCCGTTGCCCGGGCCGTGTCCGGCCGCTCGATCGTCCCCCGTGAAGCCATCGGAGCCACGCTAAAGGATGGGACTCCGAAGTGCATGGACGGCCGGTGAACGGTTGATCAGTCGGCGCTCAGGTTGTACAAGCACCCGCACGCGCACCGATCAGGGCAGGCGCGGCACCGGGGCCGGCTCCGCGAAGCGCAGCTGGTTGCCGAACGGATCGATCACGTCGAGCGCGAAGCCGAACGGCGTGCGGGTGATCCGCGGGTTGAGGTAGGGGTACGCCTTCGCGTCGAGCTCGGCGTGCAGCTCGCGGACTCCGCGGAGGGCGACGTGCACCGCGGCGCCGGGACTGCCGTCGCGGTGGTGCTCGCTGAGGTGCAGGCGGAGCCCCGAGCGCGACACCTGCAGGTAGAGGGGGGCGTCGAGCGCGGCGCGGTGCTCCCAGTCCACCTCGAAGCCGAGGTAGTCGACGTAGAACTCGCCCGCCTTGGCGACCGAGAAGATCCGCAGGATCGGCACGGCCGCCTCCAGCCGGACCGGCTCGAGCCGGTCCGGCTCCTCCGCGCTCGACCGGTCCCGTGCACGCCGTCTCGTCTCCACGCCACGAGGCTAGCCGCCCCGCGGTCGGCCCGGCGCCGGAGGGTCAGTCGACGAGATCGAGACCGCGCAGCAGCCGGAGGGTCTCGACCCCGGCGGGCGGGCAGCGGCCCGCATCGGAGCCGTCGACCCAGTGCAGCGAGTCGATCTCGCCGCTCGGGCGCGCCTCCCGGTCGAGCTCGGCGGCGAAGACGCTCATGTGGACCTCCCGCCCCTCCGGCTCGCCGTGCGCCTGGGTGCGGACGGTGAACAGGGGCTCGAGGCCGAGCGCGACGGCGCCGAGCTCCTCGCGGGCCTCGCGGGCCGCCGCCTCGATCCCGCTCTCGCCCTCGTCGACCTTGCCGCCGGGGAGGTAGAGGACGTCGCGGCCCCGCGCCGTGACCATCAGGACGCGCCGGTCGCGGAGGACGGCGACGGCGGACACGACGATCGGCGGGAGGGTGCTCATCCGCTCATCATGCCCGCCGCGGGCGGACCGTCGCGGCGCCCCCGCGGCTACCATGGGGGCACACCAGAAGGACGCGCGCAGCCGGCGCGCGCCGGGGCCCCGTGCGCCCGAACAGCTGAGGAGCAACCCGTGGCAGAACCCACCACCCTCGACAAAGTCATCACCCTCGCGCAGCACAGGGGATTCGTCTTCCCCTCGGGTGAGATCTACGGGGGCACCCGCTCCGCGTGGGACTACGGGCCGCTCGGCGTGGAGTTCAAGGAGAACATCAAGCGCCAGTGGTGGAAGACCTTCGTGCAGGGCCGGGGCGACGTCGTCGGCCTGGACTCCGCGGTCATCCTGCCCACGGCGATCTGGCACGCCTCGGGACACGTCGGCGTCTTCTCGGACCCGCTGACCGAGTCGCTGATCACCCACAAGCGCTACCGCGCCGACCACCTCTTCGAGAAGTACGAGGAGGTCAACGGCCACCCGCCCGTGAACGGCCTCGCCGACATCCCGGACCCGGAGCACCCCGACAAGGTCGGCCAGTGGACCGAGATCAAGCAGTTCTCGGGCCTGATGAAGACCTACCTCGGCGTCGTCGACGACGAGTCGGGTCTGCACTACCTGCGTCCCGAGACCGCCCAGGGCATCTTCACCAACTTCGCGAACGTGCTGCAGAGCGCCCGTCGCAAGCCGCCCTTCGGCATCGGCCAGATCGGCAAGGCGTTCCGCAACGAGATCACCCCCGGCAACTTCATCTTCCGCACCCGCGAGTTCGAGCAGATGGAGCTCGAGTTCTTCGTCGAGCCCGGCACGGACGAGGCGTGGCAGGAGACCTGGATGCAGCTCGCCTGGGACTGGTTCGTCGGGCTCGGGATGAACCCCGAGAACATCCGGCAGTACGAGCACCCGAAGGACAAGCTCTCCCACTACTCCAAGCGCACCGTCGACATCGAGTACCGCTTCAGCTTCGCCTCGGGCGAGTGGGGCGAGCTGATGGGAGTCGCGAACCGCACCGACTACGACCTCAAGACGCACATCGAGCACTCGGGCAAGGACCTCTCGTTCTTCGACCAGAACAAGAACGAGCGCTACGTGCCGTTCGTGATCGAGCCGTCGTTCGGCCTCACCCGCGCGCTCATGGCGTTCCTCGTCGACGCCTACGAGGAGCAGGAGCTGCCGCCGAACGCCAAGGGCAAGGTCGAGACGCGGACCGTGCTGCACCTCGACCCGCGCCTGGCGCCGGTGAAGGTGGCCGTGCTGCCGCTCTCGCGCAACGAGGCCCTCTCGCCGCTCGCGCGCCGCGTCGCCGACCAGCTGCGCCAGCTCTGGAACGTCGACTTCGACGACTCCGGAGCGATCGGCCGCCGCTACCGCCGCCAGGACGAGATCGGCACCCCGTACTGCGTGACCGTCGACTTCGACTCGCTCGAGGACGACGCCGTGACCGTCCGCGACCGCGACACGATGAAGCAGGAGCGCATCCCGCTCGAGCAGCTCGAGTCGTACCTCTTCACCGGGCTCCGCGGGGCCTGACGCTCCTCCCGGGACGCCGCCGACCGGACGGGCCGGCGGCGTCCCGGAGGGCGCGGACCAGCCGGCCCTGCGGTCAGCGCTCGCGGGCGAGCAGGGCGAAGACGAGGGTCGAGGTCCACTCGCCCTTGCAGAACTCGTCCTCCCGGTGGTGCGCCTCGAGGCGCATCCCGAGGCGCTCGCAGAGGCGGGCGGAGGCGGTGTTCCGAGCGTCGAGCTGCGCGATCACGCGGTGGGCGCCGAGGGTGTCGAACGCGAGGTCGAGCAGCGCCCGGGCGGCCTCGGTCGCGTAGCCGCGCCCCTGCGCCTCCGGGTGCAGAACCCAGCCGATCTCGACCGCCTCCTGCTCGACGGACGTCGCGATGAGCGTGAGGTCGCCGATCATCCGCCCGGCGAGGACGCCCTCCCGGGGGACGATCGCCAGCACGGCCACGTCGCCGTCAGCGGCGAGCCGTGTCGAGGGGAGGCGGCGCTGCAGGTGCGCCCGCGACTCCTCGGGGGTGCGCACCGGCCAGCGGAGGAACCGGACGGCGTCGGCGTCGCCCTGGTAGCGCGCGTGGTCCTCGGCGTCCTCCGGTCCGAGGGGACGCAGGAGCAGGCGCTCGGTGAGCAGCGGCGCGGAGCGCAGCGGCTCCGCGTCGAAGGGGAGCCGGAGGCTCACGCGGTGGCGGCGTCAGAGTCGGGGCGCGCGGCGGCGGGCTCGGCCGGGACCTCGATGCCGAAGAGCGCCTCGAGCCCGGTGAGGTACGCCTCCTGCGCTCCGGCGCGCGCGTAGTCGCGGGCGCGGACGCTCGGGGTGTGCAGCAGCACGCCGGCGAGGTGGCGGAGCGCCTGCTCGGTGCGGCCGTCCTCGTCGCCGCGCGAGCGGGCCCGCTCGATCTCGGCGTCGAGCGCGTCGAACACGTGGGCGCGCAGGGCGACGACGGCCGGAGTGAGGCTCTTCTCGTCGGCGACGTCCGAGAACTTCCGGGCCGCCTTGTCGACGAGCGCGCGCGCCTGCTGCGACGCGTCGAGCACATCGAGAGGCGCGTGCAGGCTGATCGTCTCGAGGTCGAGGAGCTCGACGCCGGCGACCGAGGTGACGTCGGAGGCGACGTTGCGCGGCAGGCCCAGGTCGATCACGAGCTGGCGCTCGCGGGAGAAGCCCTGGAGGCGCCCGGCGGCGAGCAGGGCGGCGTCGAGCACCGGCTCCTGGGTCGTGGTGCAGGTGATGACGATGTCGGCCGAGACCGCCTCGAGCGCGAGATCGGCGGCGGCGATGGGCCGGAGCGAGCGGCGGGCGGCGAAGCCCTCGGCGCGGCCGGAGGGGGAGTGCACGGCGATGTCCACCACTCCGCGGTCGCGCAGGGCCGCGACGGTCGCCCGCGCGTAGCTGCCGGTGCCGACGAGGAGGACGCGGGCGGCCCGCCAGTCGGTGACGCGGCTCGCGGCGAGGTCGAGCGCGAGGCGCACGATCGAGCGGCCGGCGCTGCCGAGGCCGGTGCGGTTCTTGATGCCGCGCGAGGTCTGCGAGGCGCGCTGGAACAGCCGCTCGAGCTCGGAGGAGGTGGTGCCGAGGCGGCGCGCCTCCTCGAGGGACCGTCGGACCTGGCCCGCGATCTCGCCCTCGCCGACCACGACGGACTCGAGCCCGCTGGAGACGGCGAAGAGGTGCTCGGCCACCCGGTCGCCCGAGACGACGTCGACGCTCCCGCGCAGCTCGTCCTGCTCGACGCCGGTCGCGGCGCTGACGGCGGCGGTGGCGGCCTCGACGGCGACGGCCTGCGCGGCGGTCAGCGGCTCCTCGATGTCGAGGTAGGCCTCGAAGCGGTTGCAGGTCGCGACGACGACGGCTCCGGAGACGAAGTCGATCCCCTCGGAGAGGGCCGCGGTCACGGCGGAGGAGTCGACGGAGAGCTTCTCGAGGAGATCGAAGCTGGCGTTCTTGTGCGACGCCGTCAGACACAGAAGCACCACGTCAGTCTACCCGCGCTCTGCGGGGCGGGGTCCCGGACTGGGGAGGAATGCACGGATGCGCCTGGAATAATGCCGCGGTGACCTCCCCCACCGACGGCCTGCTCGATCCGCTGCACCCCCTCTCCGCCGGCCGCACGGCCGACTCGCTGCTCCTGCGCGCCTACCGCTCCGAGCGGGGCGAGAGGACGCCCGTCTGGTTCATGCGCCAGGCCGGCCGCAGCCTCCCGGAGTACCGGGCCCTGCGCACCGACACGAAGATGCTCGACGCCTGCCTCGACCCGGCGCTGGCGAGCGAGATCACCCTGCAGCCGGTGCGGCGCCACGGAGTGGACGCGGCCATCTTCTTCAGCGACATCGTGATCCCGCTGCGGCTCGCGGGCGTCGGCGTCGACATCGTCCCCGGGCGCGGTCCGGTGCTCGAGAAGCCGGTGCGCACGGCCGCCGACGTCGCCGAGCTCGCCTCGATCGACCCGTCCGTCCTCGACGAGACGCTCGAGCCCATCCGCGAGGGCGTGCGCCGCACCGTCGCGGGCCTCGGCGACACCCCGCTCATCGGCTTCGCCGGCGCTCCCTTCACCCTGGCCGCCTACCTGGTGGAGGGCGGCCCGTCCAAGGACCACCTGCGCGCGCGGACGATGATGCACGCCGACCCCGCCGCCTGGGCCCAGCTGATGGAGTGGACCGCCGAGGTCACCGGCCGCTTCCTCCGCGCGCAGGTGCTCGCCGGGGCCAGCGCCGCGCAGCTCTTCGACTCCTGGGCCGGGGCGCTCTCGCTCTCGGACTACACGACCCACGTCGCTCCCGCCTCCGCGCGCGCCCTCGTCCACGTGCGCGACCTGGCGTTCGACCACGGGGAGACGCGCCGCAACGTCCCGATCGTGCACTTCGGCGTCGGCACCGGCGAGCTGCTCGGAGCGATGCACGGCATCGGCGCCGACGTGGTCGGCGTCGACTACCGGATCCCGCTCGACGAGGCCAACCACCGCCTCGGCGGCTTCGTGCCGGTGCAGGGCAACGTCGACCCGGCGCTGCTGACCGCGCCGTGGGAGGTCCTCGAGTCCCACGTCGACGACGTGCTCCGCCGGGGCCTGAGCGCCCCCGCGCACGTGCTCAACCTCGGCCACGGCGTGCCGCCCGAGACCGACCCCGACGTGCTCACGCGCCTCGTCGCGTTCGTGCACGCCTGGCGGCCGTGAGCGAGGAGCGCCCCCGCGACGCGGCGTCGTACGACGTCGCGGTCGTCGGCGGCGGAGTGGCGGGGCTCGCCGCCGCCGCGGAGTGCCTGCGCATCGGCCTGCGCG
Source organism: Rathayibacter sp. AY1H2 (assembly GCF_002931985.1). Classification (NCBI taxonomy): domain Bacteria; kingdom Bacillati; phylum Actinomycetota; class Actinomycetes; order Micrococcales; family Microbacteriaceae; genus Rathayibacter; species Rathayibacter sp. AY1H2. The sequence continues at coordinate 81,155 of NZ_PSUV01000011.1, forward strand.
TCGTGGTGCTCGAGGCGGGGGAGCGGGTCGGCGGCTCCGTCTCTCCGCTCGCGCTGGCCGGAGCCGCGCTCGATGCGGGCGCCGAGAGCTTCGCCACCCGCGGCGGCCACGTCGAGCGGGCGCTCGCCGCGCTGACCCTCGACGGCGTCCCGCTCGCCGAGTCGATCGTCGAGCCGCGGACGCACGGCTCGTGGCTGCACCTCTCGAACGGCCGCTCCGTGCCGTCGCCCCGGGCCGGCATCCTCGGCATCCCCGGCACGCCGCTCGCCCCCGACGTCGTGCGGGCGATCGGCCGCCGCGGTGCCTGGCGCGCCTGGCTCGACACCCTGATGCCCGTGCTGCGCATCGGCCGCGCCCACTCCCTCGCCGAGCTGGTGCGCACCCGGATGGGCGAGCGCGTGCTCGAGGACCTGGTCGCGCCGGTCGTCTCGGGCGTGTACTCGAGCCGGCCGGACGACATCGACGTCGACCTGGCCGCACCCGGACTGAACGGCGCGCTCACCCGCGCGGGCTCCCTCGCCCGGGCAGTGGCCGCCCTCCGCGCGAACCTCCCGGCCGGAGTCGCGGTCCGCGGGATCGAGGGCGGGATGCACCGCCTGGTCGCCGCGCTGGTCCAGCGGATCGACTACCTCTCCGGCGAGATCCGCACCTGCACCTCCGTGCAGAGGCTCGAGGGCTCCGACGGGGACTTCGTCCTGACCCTCGCCGACGGCGCTCTGAGCGCCCGAGCGGTGATCGTCTCGACGCCGGAGCGCGACGCCCGGGCGCTGCTCGCCGGCCTCGCTCCCGCCGTCGCGGAGCGCGCCGACGAGGCGCCCCACGACTCCGTCGAGCTGGTGACCCTGGTCCTCGACGACGCCCGCCTGGACGCAGCCCCCCGCGGCTCCGGTGTGCTCGTGGCGCCCACCGCCACCGACGTCACGGCCAAGGCGATCACGCACGCGACCGCGAAGTGGGACTGGCTGGCCGCCTCCCTCCCTCCCGGCCGCCACGTGCTGCGCCTCTCCTACGGGCGCCCGGGCGAGCGCCCGCCGCTCGAGGGGCGCACCGATGCCGAGGCGGCCGCGATCGCCCTGCTCGACGCCTCGACGCTGCTCGGACTCGCCCTCGATCCGGCGTCGCTCGTCGACTCCGCCCGGGTGCGCTGGGCCAACGTCCGGCCCGCCGCGGCGCTGGGCCGCCGCGCGCACCTGGAGGCGTTCCGCGAGGCGCTCCTCCCGATCGAGGGAGTCGCCGTGACCGGCACCTGGATCGCGGGCACGGGCCTCGCCTCGGTGCTCCCGCACGCCGCCGAGACGGCCGCCCTTATCCGGCGCCGACTGGTGCGTCAAGGAGTCGGGCTGCCGAGCGACGCCCGCGACGCCGACGGCTACTCTTAGGCCCAGGCATCCGCGCGAGCGTGCGGCGTGCCCCGGCACGAGTGGTCACCGACCGCGTGGACGATCGCGAGAGCGACCCAGGACGAGGAGTAGGCGTGAAGGGCAAGATTCTTTTCGTGGCAGGAGCCGCAGCCGGGTACGTGCTGGGAGCACGTGCCGGCCGCAAGCGGTACGAGCAGATCGCCTCGGCGGCAGGCCGCTTCTGGCGGACCCAGCCGGTGCAGGACGTCGCGGGCGCCGTCGGCGGTGCCGCGAAGACCCAGCTGAGCAGCGTCTCGGAGAAGGCGTACGAGGTCGTGCGCTCGGTGGTCGTCAAGGCCGTGTCCGGCGGCAGGAAGGCCCAGGGAGCGAGCGACGCGGAGGCGTCGGCCGCCGCCCGCAAGGCGGCCTCGAAGGTCGACGAGGCCGCGGCGTCGGCCGGCTCCGGCGGGTCGACGACGTCCACCTCCACCAGCAGGGCCTAGTGCTCATCCCTCCGGCCGTGCCAGGCGCGCGCCGGCCGGCACGTCCCACCCTCGAGGAGCTCCCGTGGTGAACGAACGCAATCCCAAGAACGCCCGATCACTGGGAGAGCTGGTCAGCGACCTGCCCGGCCTCGTGATCGAGCTCGTCAAGGCCGAGGTCGCCTCGCTGAAGAACGAGCTGGCGGGCAAGGCGAAGAGCGCGGGTCTGGCCGTCGGCCTGTTCGCGGTCGCGGCCTTCCTCCTCCTGACCGCGTGGGCGACGCTGGTCGCCTTCGCGATCATCGGCATCGCCTCCTGGCTTCCGGCCTGGCTGTCGGCGCTGATCGTGACGGTCTTCTTCCTCCTGGTGGCCGTGATCCTCGCCCTCGTCGGCGTGCGCACCATCAAGAAGGCCGTGCCGCCGGTGCCGCAGGACTCGATCGACAGCATCAAGAAGGACGTCCAGGCGTTCAAGGGAGTGGGCAGCTATGACAACTGAGCGATCCGTCAGCAGCACCACGCCCCGCTTCGTCGACCCGGCGGAGCTGAAGCCCGGCCAGCTGAAGGCCGACATCGAGCGCGCTCGCTCCGAGCTCGCCGCGACCCTCGACGCGATCGAATACAAGGTCAACGTGCCGCGCAAGGTGCGTACCGCCCAGCGGACGATCGAGCGCAAGCTCCAGGTGGTGCGCCGCCAGAACCCCTCCGCGCTGATCGCCGGAGCGGTCGGCGCCGCCGCCGCCGTGGGCCTCGTCGTCTGGGGCGTCGCGAAGCAGATCATCGAGGACTGAGTGCCGGCGGGCCCGGGGCGCTAGCGTCCCGGGCCCTCCGGCGCCAGAGCCCCCGCCGCTTTTGTGCATCGGCACGAGCGGAGGGATGATGGATCAATGACCGATCAGACCGCCGGCACGGCGGGTCCCGTTCAGTCCGCCCCCGACACGAGCGCCGCCGCTCCGGCGCCGCAGCCCCCCGCCGATCAGGATCACTCCGATCAGGCCCTGGGATACACGCTCTGGGCGGTTCTCCGCAGGGATCCCGCACGTCCGTTCACCCTCTCCAGCGACGCCGTGGATCCCGCGGTGAAGCAGTACGAGCACCTCGTCGCCCAGCTCGAGAGCGAGGGCGTGACCGTCCGCGGCACCTACGACGTCTCGGCCCTGCGCGCGGACGCCGACATCATGCTGTGGCTCACGGGCCCGGCGCCCGAGGAGCTGCAGCGGGCCTACCGCGAGCTGCGGCGCACGGAGCTGCTGGTCGGCCTCCTGCCGACGTGGAACGCGATGGGCGTGCACCGCGACGCCGAGTTCAGCTCGAACCACCTCCCCGCCTACATGCGCGGGAAGGCGCCGGCCCGCTGGCTCACGGTCTACCCCTTCGTCCGCTCCTACGAGTGGTACATCCTCCCCGAGGAGGAGCGCCGGGCGATGCTCGCCCAGCACGGGCGCCAGGGCTCGCGGTTCCGCTCCGTCCTGACCAACACGGTCGCCTCGTTCTCGCTCGGCGACTACGAGTGGATCCTCGCGCTCGAGGACGAGGAGCTCGTCAACCTCGTCGACCTCATGCGCGACCTGCGCGCCACCGAGGCCCGCCGCCACGTGCGCGAGGAAGTCCCCTTCTACACAGGACGGCGCATCGACGCCGACCAGATCGCCGAGGTGCTCCGATGAGCGACACGACCAGCGAGCCGATCCTCGTCCGCGGGGCCACCCCTGCGGCGGCGTCCGGCCCCGAGCACGTCGAGGTCCCCGTGGCCTACGACGCGATCCTCCTCGCCGGCTTCGGCGGGCCCGAGGGTCAGGACGACGTCATCCCGTTCCTCCGCAACGTCACCCGCGGCCGCGGCATCCCGGAGGAGCGCCTCGAGGAGGTCGCCCACCACTACCGCCACTTCGGCGGCGTCAGCCCGATCAACGCGCAGAACCGTGCGCTGAAGAAGGCGCTCGAGGCCGAGCTCGCGAACCGCGGCATCGACCTCCCCGTGCTCTGGGGCAACCGCAACTGGGCGCCCTACATGAGCGAGGCCGTCGCCGAGGCGAAGGAGCGCGGGTTCACCAACCTGCTCGCCATCGCCACCAGCGCGTACTCCTCCTTCTCGTCCTGCAGGCAGTACCGCGAGGACTACGCGGCGGCGCTCGACGCGACCGGCCTCGAGGGCGAGCTGCGGATCGACAAGGTGCGCCAGTTCTTCGACCACCCCGGCTTCGTGATGCCGTTCATCAAGGCCGTCCACAACGGGCTCGACGAGCTGCGCGAGCGGATGCCCGACCTCGATGTCACGTCCGAGGTGGAGGTGCTGTTCTCGACGCACTCGATCCCCATGGCCGACGCCGAGCGCAGCGGACCCCACGAGCGCCACGACGACGGCACCGTCGTCGACGTGCACGAGTTCGGACCGGGCGGCGCCTACGAGGCGCAGCACCTCGCCGTCGCCGAGGTCGTCATGGCCGCCGCCACGGACGAGGACGTGCCCTGGCAGCTGGTCTACCAGTCGCGCTCCGGCCCGCCCACCCAGCCCTGGCTCGAGCCGGACATCAACGACGCCATCGCGGAGCTGCCGGCCCGCGGCCGCCGCGCGCTGCTGATCGTCCCGCTCGGCTTCGTGTCCGACCACATGGAGGTCATGTGGGACCTCGACAACGAGGCCCTCGAGACCTCGGAGGAGCACGGACTCGTCGCGCTCCGCGTCGCGACCCCCGGCACGGACCCGGTCTACGTCTCCGGCCTGATCGACCTGGTCCTCGAGCGCGTCAACGGCGTGCCGACCGAGGACCGGCCCTCGATGACGGCGCTCGGCCCCTGGTACGACGTCTGCCGCCCCGGCTGCTGCGAGAACGTGCGAGCGGGGTTCAAGCCCGCCCTGGCGGGAGTCGCACCGTGATGAGGAGTCGTCTGTCGTGAGCATCAGAGTCGGCACCCGCGCGAGCGCGCTCGCGGTGGCGCAGTCCCGGATGACGGCCGATCTGATGTCGGCCGCCGCGGGGGTCCCCGTGGAGCTGGTGCGCATCGAGTCGGACGGCGACCGCATGCGCGGCTCGCTCGCCTCCCTCGGCGGCACCGGCGTGTTCGTCAGCGCCCTGCGCGACGCGCTGCTCGCCGGGCGCTGCGATGCGATCGTGCACTCGCTGAAGGACCTGCCCACCGCTGCGGTGGAGGGCCTGCTGCTCGGAGCGGTCCCCGAGCGGGAGGACCCGCGCGACGCGCTCTGCGCCCGCGACGGGCTCACCCTGGCGACCCTGCCGGTCGGAGCCCGCGTGGGCACGGGCTCGCCCCGCCGGCGCGCGGCGCTGCTGGCCGCCCGTCCGGACCTCGAGATCGTGGACATCCGCGGCAACATCGACACCCGGCTCCGGAGGGTGCTGCCCGGCAGCGACTCGCCGCTGGACGCGATCGTGCTCGCCCTGTCCGGCCTGCGCCGCCTCGGCCGGGTCGACGCGATCACCGAGGTGCTCGGCTTCGACGTCTCCCCGCACGCCCCCGGTCAGGGAGCGCTGGCCATCGAGGTGCGCGACGAGGAGCCGTCGGAGGAGCTGCGTGCCGCTCTCGCGGCGGTCGAGCACGTGCCGACCCGCGCGTCGATCACGGCCGAGCGGTCGCTCCTCGCCTCCCTCGAGGCCGGGTGCGCCGCTCCGATCGGAGCCTCCGCGGTCGTCGAGGAGGACCGCGTGGTCCTGCACGGCGTGGTCTTCGCCGTCGACGGCACGGCGTCCCTCGCACGGGAGGTCGCGGAGCCGGTCGATAACGGTTCGGTCGGCGGTGGTCGACACCGGGCGGATCCGCAGTATGGTGGTCGCGAACTGCCCGTCGTCGAAGCCGCGTTCCGTTGCGGCTCTCTGCTCGCTGACGCGCTTCTCGGTGCGGGTGCCGCCGAACTCGCACCCCTGGGAGCCCCTTCGTGATCGTCCCCGCCGCCTACTCCCAGTGGGAGAAGCCGTTGCAGGGGTGGCGCATCCTCGTCCCCCGCGGAGGCCCGTGGGGGGACGGTGTCGCAGCCGCTCTCCGAGCCAAGGGAGCCTCGCCCGTCGTCGCTCCGATGATCAACTTCGCGCCGACCGACGACTTCCCCGCGCTCGAGCAGGCCCTCGCCGACCTCGAGGCCGGCGCCTTCGACTGGATGACCGTCACGAGCGCCACCACGGTCGATGTCCTCTCCCTCCTGCGCACCACCGTGCCCGCGAGCACCAAGGTGGCGGCGGTCGGCGAGACCACGGCGGCCGCGCTCGTCGCCGCCGGGTACTCCGTCGACCTCGTCCCCTCCGAGGACAACTCCGCCCGCGGCCTCCTGGCCGAGTGGGAGGAGGCCACCGGCGGCCGACACCCCCTGCGCGTGCTGACGCTGCGGTCCGAGATCGCCAAGCCGCTGCTCACCGAGGGCCTCACCCGCATCGGGCACGACGTGCGCTCCGTGGTCGCCTACCGCACGGTCGGCGTCCCGGTGGAGGAGCGCGTCGTGGCGGATGTCGCCGGCGGAGCCGTGCACGCGATCCTCGTCACCTCGGGCAGCGTGGCGGAGCAGGTCCAGAAGCAGCTCGGCCCGGTGCCCGAGTCGATCCTCGTCGCCGCGATCGGGCCGCAGACCGCGAAGGACGCCCGCGCCTTCGGCCTGCGCGTCGACGTCGTCGCCGACGAGCGCTCGGCCTCCTCCCTCATCGACGCGGTCGCCGCCGTCGCCACGGAGCGCGCTCCCCGCTGAGCCGCCTCCCCGGCGCGACGTCGGCCGGGAGGGGCGGGCCTCGCCCCGCAGGCCAGGGACCCGCCTCTCGGCTGACGTCGTGCGTCCGGAGCACCTCCACGGGGTGAGGCGTCCGCGCTCCCGGGAGGTGCTCGGCGGGGCGGGATTACGCTGGAGGACATGACTGCCATCCGCCCGCGCCGCCTCCGCACGACCCCCGCACTCCGCCGTCTCGTCCAGGAGACGCGCATCCACCCGGCGCAGCTGATCCTGCCCCTCTTCGTGGCCGAGGGGATCACCGAGGCCCGGCCGATCGGGTCGATGCCGGGGGTGATGCACCACTCGCTGGACAGCGTCCGCGGAGCGGTGACGGAGGCGGCCGAGGCGGGGATCGGCGGTGTGATGCTGTTCGGCGTGCCGACCACGCGCGACGCGGTCGGCTCCGGTGCGACCGACCCCGACGGCGTGCTCAACGCCGGGACGCGGGTCGTCGTGGAGGAGGTCGGCGACGCGCTGGTCGTGCAGACCGACCTGTGCCTGGACGAGTTCACCGACCACGGCCACTGCGGTGTCCTCGACGACCGCGGGCGCGTCGACAACGACGCCACGCTCCTCCGCTACGAGGAGATGGCGCTCGCCCAGGCCGAGGCCGGCTCCCACCTGCTCGGGCTCTCGGGGATGATGGACGGCCAGGTCGGAGCGATCCGCGCCGCTCTCGACGGCGCCGGGCACCTGGACACCGCGATCCTCGCGTACTCGGCGAAGTACGCCTCCAGCTTCTACGGTCCGTTCCGCGAGGCCGTGCAGTCCACGCTCGAGGGCGATCGCCGCACCTACCAGCAGGACCCGGCGAACCGCCGCGAGGGCCTGCGCGAGGCGACCCTCGACCTCGCCGAGGGCGCCGACGTGGTGATGGTGAAGCCGGCCATGAGCTACCTCGACGTGCTCTCGGACGTCGCCTCCGTCTCGGACGTGCCGGTCTGGGCGTACCAGGTGTCGGGGGAGTACGCGATGATCGAGGCCGCCGCCGCGAACGGCTGGATCTCGCGCGAGCCGGCGATCCTGGAGTCGGTCACGGGGATCCTCCGCGCGGGGGCCGACGCGGTTCTCACGTACTGGGCCGTCGAGATCGCCCGCGACCTGCTGAAGTAGCCGCTCCTCCTCCTGGGAGCGAGCCTCGGCGTCTCGTCCGAAAGCGCTCCTCCGGCGCGAGGGCGCCGGGCGGCGCGCGTACCCTGGAGGGGTGACCACCTCGGCGAACGACACCCTGTACGAGCGTGCCCGGCACGCGATCCCCGGAGGCGTCAACTCGCCCGTCAGAGCGTTCCGCTCGGTCGGCGGGACCCCGCGCTTCATGGTCTCGGCCGCCGGCCCGTACATCACGGACGCGGACGGGCGCGAGTACGTCGACCTCGTCTGCTCCTGGGGCCCTGCCGTCCTCGGGCACGCGCACCCCGAGGTCGTCGCAGCCGTGCAGGAGGCGGCCGCCCGCGGTCTCTCGTTCGGTGCGTCCACTCCCGCCGAGACGGATCTCGCCGAGCTGGTCGAGGCGCGGATCACGGCCGGGGGAGTCTCGCCGATCGAGAAGCTCCGCCTGGTCTCCACCGGCACCGAGGCGACGATGACGGCGATCCGCCTCGCCCGCGGCGTCACCGGCCGCGACCTGCTGATCAAGTTCTCCGGCCACTACCACGGCCACTCCGACGGGCTGCTCGCCGATGCCGGCTCCGGTCTCGCGACCCTCTCGCTGCCCGCCTCCGCCGGCGTCACGGCCGCGACCGCGGCCCAGACGATCGTGCTGCCGTACAACGACCTCGAGGCGGTGCGCGCGGTCCTGGCCGAGCGTGGCGCCGACATCGCGGCGGTCATCACCGAGGCCGCGGCCGCCAACATGGGCGTGGTCGCTCCGGACCCGGGCTTCAACGCGGCCCTCGCCGACCTCGTGCACGCGAACGGATCGCTGCTGATCATGGACGAGGTGCTGACCGGCTTCCGGGTGAGCGCCGGCGGCTGGTGGGGGCTCGAGAACCGCGGCGCCGAGGCTCCGTACCGGGCCGACCTCTACACCTTCGGCAAGGTCATCGGCGGAGGGATGCCGGTCGCGGCTCTCGGCGGCCGTGCGGACGTCATGGACCACCTGGCACCGCTCGGGCCGGTGTACCAGGCGGGCACCCTCTCCGGGAACCCGGTCGCGGTGGCCGCGGGCATCCGGACGCTGCAGCTGGCCGACGACGCGGTCTACGCCTCGCTGGACGCCACGGCGCTGACGCTCCAGCGCGAGGTGTCGGCGGCGCTGACGGCCGAGGGCGTCGCGCACACGGTGCAGACGGCCGGGAGCCTCTTCAGCTTCATGTTCACGGACCTGGGCCGGCCGGTGCGCGACTACGCCGAGGTCCAGGCGCAGGAGTCGTTCCGCTACCCGGCGTTCTTCCACGCGATGCTCGATGCGGGCGTCTCGCTGCCGCCGTCGGTGTACGAGGCCTGGTTCGTCTCGGCCGCGCACGACGACGCGGCGATCGGGCGCATCGTGGACGCGCTGCCGGCGGCGGCGAAGGCCGCGGCGGCCGCTCGGGCGTAGGCTCCCGGGCCGCCCGCGGATCAGGCGGGGGGCCCGCCGCGCCGGAGCTCCGGGCGGCGTACGTCCCGCGCGCCCGGCCGCCGGCGTGCGGCGACCGGACAGGGGCCCTCAGCCCCGGCGCGAGACCGACTTCGGCAGCACGAACACCAGCGCGAAGGCGGCGACCGCCATCAGGGTGCTGAGGAGCATCGCGGGAGCCGCGGCGTCGAGGAAGCCCGAGGCGACCGTGTCCGGACCCGTGATGACGAGGCTCCCGAACAGCACGCTGCCGATGACCGCGATGCCCACGGCCGAGCCGATGCGCTGGATCGCCGAGATCACGCCGCTCGCCGCGCCCGCGTCCTGCGGGTCGACGGTCGAGACGATGAACTGCACGTTCGGGGCGATGAAGAAGCCGTTGCCGAGGCCCGCGATCAGCAGCGGCGGCAGGAGCTGCCAGTTGCTGATCGAGTCCGGGGTCGCGGTCAGCAGCACCAGCCAGACCCAGCCGAGCCCGATGGCGAGGAGCCCGCTGCCCATCACCAGGACGTTGCGCCCCAGGCGCGCGGTCATCCGGTTGCTCTGCGAGGAGCTGATGATGCTGCCGATCGCGAAGGGGATCGACACCAGTCCCGACTCGAGCGCGGTGTGGCCGAGGCCCGACTGCCAGAGCAGCGAGATGGTGAAGAAGATGCTCGTGAAGGCCGCGAAGTAGACCAGCGCGAGGATCACGCCTCCGGTGAAGGCCGGGTGGCGGAACAGCGACGGCGGCACCAGGGGAGCGCGGCCGCGGCGGACGTGGAGGACCTCCCAGGCGCCGAACGCGGCGAGGAGCAGGACTCCGCCGGCGATCGAGAGGAAGGTCCACAGCGGCCAGCCCTCGTCCTCGCCCTGGATGAGCGGGACGAGCAGGGCGACCAGGCCGCCGGAGACGAGCACGAGGCCGAGCCAGTCGACGCCTCCGCTCGGGGCGCGGTCGCCGGCCTCGAGGTCGCGACGGGCGGGGAGGAGGACCGCAGCGGCGATCAGGGTCGCGACGCCGATGGGCAGGTTCACCCAGAAGACCAGGCGCCAGCCGTTCTCGTCGCCGAAGGCCTGGATGATCAGGCCGCCGATGATCGGGCCGAGCGCCGACGAGACGCCGAGGACCGCGCCCATCACCGCGAAGGCCTTGCCGCGCGAGGGACCGCGGAAGAGGAGCTGGATGTAGGCGTTGACCGCCGGGACGAAGACGCCGCCCGCCAGGCCCTGCACGATGCGGGCGACGACGAGCTGGGTGTCGTCCGCGGCCAGTCCGCACGCGAAGCTGGCGACGGTGAAGAGGGCGATGCCGCTGACGAAGACCCACTTGTGCCCGAAGCGGTCGCCGAGGCGGCCGGCGGGGATCAGGGCGAGGCCGAACGCGAGGGCGTAGCCGGAGATGATCCAGGAGAGCGTCGACTCGGAGGCGTCGAGCGTGGTGCGGATGGTGGGCAGCGCCACGTTCACGATGGTCGTGTCGAGCAGGGCGATGAACATGCCCGCGAGCAGGACGATCAGCGAGCGCCAGGCGCGCTTGTCGGGGGCGGGAGGGGCGCCGGTCGATCGGGCGGTCGACGTCTCGGTCATCGCAGGAGTGCCTTTCGAGCAGGGGGGGAGGGGGTGGTCCGTCAGACCTGTTCGAGGGACGCGACCGGATGTGAATGCTCGCAGGAGAAACCGGGTTTCCGCACGCCGGGATCTGTGGGGGCCTTCAGGCGGAGGGCGCGCCGCAGGCTCGCCTCGCGGGGCGTCAGCGGATGCGCGACTCCGCCAGACGGGCGCAGTCGATGCAGAGCTCGGCCGTGGGCCGGGCGGCGAGGCGGGCGGCCCCGATCGGGCGGCCGCACGAGGCGCAGTCCCCGTAGCCGCCGGTGCCGAGGCGGGCGCGAGCGGCGTCGAGCTCGCGCGCCGTGCGGGCGAGAGCGTCGCGGACTCCGGCCATCCGCGACCACTCGGCCGAGAGCGGCGTGCCCTCCGGGTCGTGCTCGTCATCGGCGGTGCCGTCGGCACGGTCGCGCAGGAGCTCGGCCAGCGAGGCCTCGAGCCGGGCCGCCTCGTCGCGCGTCTCGGCCTGCCGCTCGGCCAGCAGCGCGTCGAGGAGGCGCGCCTCGTCCGGATCCATCGGCATCCGACCATGCTGCCACCCACGCGGGCGGCGGGGCATCGTTGTGCGATCCGGCGCTGACCCGGCGGCGGGCGGCGGGGCAGACTAGAGGCATGCCCGTCGTGACCGTGCTCCCCGACCGCCTCGAACTCCGCCTCACCGCGGCCGAGCGACTGCTCGCGTTCCACCGCAGCGACGTCGTCGTCGACCGGTCGAGCATCCGCTCGGCGACGGTCACCGAGGACCCCTGGATCTGGGTCCGGGGCATCCGCGCGCCGGGCACCGCGGTGCCGCTCACGCTCGCGGCCGGCACGTGGAAGTTCCACGGCGGCAAGGACTTCCTGCTGATCAAGCGCACCGCCTCGGCCGTCGTGATCGACCTGGTCGACGAGGACTACTCCCGCCTGATCGTGAGCACCAAGCACGCTCCCGAGCTGATCGCGGCCCTCCAGCTGGGGACGACGACCGCGGCGATCCCCGTGATCGAGACCGACGACCTCGTGATCGTCCCCGAGGTCGCCGAGCAGGCGGAGCGGGCCCAGGCGGCCGCCGCGGAGAAGCGCGCGAAGAAGAAGGCGAAGGCGGCGGAGGCCGCGGCCGTGGCCGCGGAGGCGGCGGGTCCGGCGACGGTGGTCGAGGGCCGGGAGGCTGCGAGCGGCGGGAGCGCGGCGGCAGCGGCGACCGCGGCTCCGGAGGCGGACGGCGCCGCGGAGGACGTCGCGGCTCCGACGGAGTCAGCAGCGGGGGCCGCTCCGAAGAGCCCGAAGGCCACTCCGAAGGCCGCTCCGAAGACGAGTGCTCGGACCGCCGCGAGCACGCCGGCCGGGTCCGGGGGATCCGCGCCCGTGTACGTCATCGGCTCCGAGCCGATCGGGTCCGCAGCCCCGGTGAAGCCCGCGGAGCCGAAGCCCGCCGAGCCGAAGCCCGCGGAGCCGAAGCCCGCCGAGCCGAAGTCCGCGGGATCGAAGCCCGCCGAGCCGAAGTCCGCGGGATCGAAGCCCGCCGAGCCGAAGCCCGCCGGATCCGAGTCCGCCGAGCCCGCCCCCGCGAAGCCGGGGCCGGCCGCGAAGCCCGCGCCGAAGCCCCGCACGCCGGCGAAACCCCGCGCCGCGCGCCCCGACTCCTCCGTCGGTCACGCGTCGGCCGAGCCGAGCGGCGCCACCGAGGCCGCGGAGTAGCGCACCGCCGCACGAGCAGCAGCCCCGCAGCGCCGGCCGAGGCGCCCACTCCTCCACGCTCGAGGCGGGCGGACGCCCTCCGCCGACGCCGTGCCCTCAGGCGCGGACGTCCACCAGCGTCCGACCGTGCGAGCGGCCGGCGAGCACGTCCTCGGCCGCGTCGACCGCCCCGCCGAGCGGCACCGTCGTCGTCAGCTCGTCGAGCAGCTCCAGGTCGAGGTCGTGGGCGAGGCGGCGCCAGGCCTCCTCGCGGAGCTTGCGCGGCGCCTCCACCGAGTTGATGCCGGCCAGCGTCACTCCGCGCAGGATGAACGGCATCACGCTCACCGGCAGGTCCGGGCCCTGCGCGAGACCGCACGCCGCCACGGTGCCGCCCCACCGCGTCTGCGCGAGGGCGTTCGCGAGCGTGTGCGAGCCGGCGGAGTCCACCGCTCCCGCCCAGCGCTCGGACTGCAGCGGCTTCCCGCCCTCCTGCAGCTCGGCGCGGTCGATGACGTCGGAGGCGCCCAAGCGCTGGAGCAGAGCGCCGTGCTCGCCGAGCCGGCCGGTCGAGGCGACGACCTCGTGGCCGAGGCGCGCCAGGAGCGCGACGGCGAGCGACCCCACGCCTCCCGAGGCCCCCGTCACCAGGACGGGACCGCTGCCCGGTCGCACGCCGTGCCGCTCGAGCGCCAGCACGGCCAGCATCGCCGTGAAGCCCGCGGTGCCGATCGCTCCGGCCCGTGCCGCCGAGATGGCGCCGGGCAGCCGGAGCAGCGACGCGGAGTCGACACGCGCCCGCTCGGCGAGCCCGCCGTCGTGGCGCTCGCCGAGGCCGGCGCCGTTGAGCACCACCCGGTCGCCGGAGTCGAAGCGCTCGCCCGCCTCGCCGTCCGCGTACTCCACGGTGCCGACCAGGTCGATGCCGGCGACGAGCGGGGTGCGGCGCACGATGCCGGGCCGCCCCGCCAGCGCGAGGGCGTCCTTGTAGTTGACGCTCGAGTACTCGACGGCGATCGACACGTCGCCGTGCGAGCGGTCGGGGTCGTCGCGCTCGAGGAGGCGGGCTCGGTTGGGGGTCTCGGTGTCGGAGTCGGAGTGCCGCTCGACGACGATGGCTCGGTACATGGGCCCACGCTACGCCCGCGGGCCCGCGGCCGGGCGGTCAGTTCAGGGGCCGGGTGCCCTCGGGGAGCGATCCGCCGGAGTAGAGGGCGGCGGCCGCGTCCTGGAGCGCCGTCAGGGCGACGCGCTGCGTCCACGGACCGTAGGAGACGCGGGCCAGCCCGAGCTCCTCGAAGCGGGCGGGCGACTGCGATCCGGGGACGCCGATGACGCTGACGCGCTGCCGCCCGAGGGCGGCGACGAGGGACTCCAGCTCGGCGTCCTGGAGCAGCCCGGGGACGAAGAAGCAGGTGGCGCCGGCGTCGAGGTAGGCGCGGCCGCGCTCGATCGCGTCGGCCAGGACCTCGCCGCGGTCGCGGTCGCCGGCGCGGAGGAGCACGTCCGTGCGGGCATTGAGAGCGAAGGGCACCGCCTCCTCCTCGGCCGCGGCGACGGCCTTCTCGACCGCCCGCAGCGCCTCCGGGAGCGGCTTCGCCTGGTCCTCCAGGTTCGCGCCCACGACGCCGATCCCGATCGCGCGGCGGACCGTCTCGCCCGTGTCGCCGTAGCCCGCCTCGAGGTCGGCCGAGACCGGGACCTCGACGGCGGCGACGATGCGCTCGATCATGCCGAGGTGCAGCTCCAGCGGGATCCGCTCGCCGTCCTCGTAGCCGAACGCCGCCGCGATGGAGTGGCTGGCGGTCGCGAGCGCCCGGGTCTCCGGGAGCGCGGCGACCGTGGTCGCGCTGATCACGTCCCAGACGTTCACCACCTGCAGCAGCTCGGGGGCGGTGTGGAGGTCGACGAGGGTGCGCCCGCGCGCTTCGATGCTCATGGCACGAGCGTAGGGCCCGCGTGCGCGGCGCAGGCCGCCGCATCGCAGTCCGCGCACACGACGAGCTGGGCGCGGCAGGAGAGGTCGGTGCAGTTGCGCATCCGGCTGGTCGGCGCGGCGCACGAGGTGCAGCGGCCCAGCACCTCGGCGTCGGGGGAGAAGGAGACGGAGCCGCGGCCGTCGAAGACGTACAGGGCCCCCTTCCACAGCCCGCGGTCGCGCCGCGCCTCGGCGTAGCGGACGACGCCGCCGTCGAGCTGGTACACCTCGCCGAAGCCGCGCGCCGTCATCAGGCTCGACAGCACCTCGCAGCGGATGCCGCCGGTGCAGTACGTGACGACGGGCCGGCCCTTGAGGTGGTCGTAGACGCCGGCGTCGAGCTGCTCGACGAACTCGCGGGTGCTGGAGACCCCCGGCACGATCGCCCCCTCGAACCGGCCGATCTCGGCTTCGAAGGCGTTGCGGCCGTCGAAGAGCACCACGTCGTCGCGCTCGGCGACCAGGGCGTCCAGCTGGTCCGGGTCGAGCCGCGGCGCCGTCCCGACGACCCCGTCGGCGTCGACCCGCAGCTCGTCGGGCGCGCCGAACGAGACGATCTCGTCGCGCACCTTCACCGAGAGACCGGGGAAGTCGAGGCTGCGGCCGTCGTCGTCGAGGCCGGAGCCGTCGCTCCACTTCACCTCGAGTCCGTGGAAGGCCGAGTGCTCACGGGTGCGGCGGACGTAGCGCTTCAGGGCGTCCATCCCGCCGCCCAGCGTGCCGTTCACCCCGTGCTCCGAGATCAGCAGGCGCCCGCGCAGGCCCAGCGACTCGCACAGCTCGCGCTGCCACAGCCGCACGGACTCGGGGTCGGCCAGCGGCACGAAGCGGTAGAACAGCAGGATCTTCGGCAGCACCGGCACATCCTACGAGGACGTCCGGACCGGGGCGCGGCGTGTGGCAGCATCGTCGGGTGCCCGACGCCTCCGCCCCCGTGCCGCACTCCCGCCTCGAGGACGTCTTCGGTCTCGTCACCGGTGCGTTCGTCGTGTCGCTCGGCCTCTACCTGCTGCGCGCGAGCCAGGCGGTCACGGGCGGCACCGCGGGTCTCGCACTGCTGCTGGGGTACCCGCTCGACATCCCGTTCGGCGTGATCCTCGTCACGGTCAACGTGCCGTTCCTCGCCCTCTCGCTGTGGAAGAAGGGCTGGCGCTTCACGCTGCGGACCATGTTCTCGATCGTGCTGGTCTCGGTCCTGGCGGGCCTGCACCCGCTGGCGTTCGGCGAGCTGCGGATCGAGCCCGTCTACGGCGTCCTCACGGGCGACGTGCTCGCGGGGATCGGCCTCCTGATCCTCTTCCGGCACGGGTCGAGCCTGGGCGGATTCAGCATCGTCGCCCTGATCGCGCAGGAGCGGCTCGGCTGGCGGGCGGGCTACGTGATGATGGCGCTCGACGCGTGCGTGGTCGCGGCCGCGCTGCTGGTGGTGCCTCCGCTGAACGTGCTGATCTCGGCGGCGGGAGTGGTGGTGCTCAACCTGGTCCTGGCGTTCAACCACCGGCCCGGGCGCTATCTCGGGTCCTGACCCCCTCCGCAAGCCCTTCGGCGCGCACCGCCGGGTTCCTAGGCTGAGGGCGCGGGCCCCCGCCCGCCCTTCCCGAACGGAGAAACCGGATGTCCGACTGGACCTACGACCCCTACGCCCGCCTCGGCGAGGTGCCGACCTTCGCGCTCGAGAGCGACGACATCGCCGACGGTGCGCCCCTGTCCGCCCGCCACTACGGCGAGGGCTCCGGCGGGGAGGACGTCTCGCCGCACCTGCGCTGGTCGGGAGCCCCCGCCGAGACGAAGAGCTTCGCCGTGACGGTGTTCGACCCCGACGCGCCCACCGGCTCCGGCTTCTGGCACTGGGCCGTCTACAACCTCCCGGCCGACACCACGGAGCTCCCCACGGGAGCCGGAGCCGCCGGCTTCGAGCTGCTCCCGGCGGGCGCGCAGACGCTGCCCAACGAGATGCGGCTGCGCCAGTTCGTCGGAGCGGCGCCGCCGGACCGCGAGCACCGCTACTTCTTCGTGGTGCACGCCCTCGACGTCGAGTCGCTCGACCTCGATCCGGAGTCGACGCCGGCGATCCTCGGCTTCAACGCGCACTTCCACACCCTCGCGCGGGCGCAGATCGTCGCCACGGCGACGCCGGACGGCGCGAAGGGCTGACCCGCTCCGCGGGGAGCGCGCGCTACCCGAAGAGGGTGCGCGCCTCCTCGTAGCGGGCGTCCGGGACCGTCTTGAGGGTGCCGAGCGCCTCGGCGAAGTCCACGTGGTAGATGTCGGTGCCGCGCAGGGCGACCATGCGGCCCCAGTGCTCGGCGACGACGGAGTCGATGGCGGCCATGCCCAGGCGGGTCGCGAGGACGCGGTCGAACGCGGTGGGCGTGCCTCCGCGCTGGATGTGGCCGAGCGTCGTGGCGCGGGTCTCGATGCCGGTGCGCTCCTCGATGAGCGGAGCCAGCAGCTCGCCGATGCCGCCGAGGCGGGGCCGGCCGAAGGCGTCGAGGCCGCGCTCGGAGTGGGCGTCGTCCATCGTGTCGAGCGAGAAGCCCTCGGCGACCACGACGAGCGGTGCGCGCCCGCGGTCCTGCGCGCTCTGCACCCACTCGACGATCTGGTTTAGGGAGGTGCGCTTCTCCGGGATGAGGATGACGTGGGCGCCCGCGGCCATGCCGGAGTGCAGGGCGATCCAGCCGACGTGGCGGCCCATGACCTCGGCGACCATGCAGCGGCCGTGCGAGTCGCCGGTGGTGCGGAGGCGGTCCATCGCGTCGGTCGCGATGCCGACGGCGGTGTCGAAGCCGAAGGTGTAGTCGGTGGCGCCGAGGTCGTTGTCGATGGTCTTCGGGACTCCGACGATCTTGAGGCCCGCGTCCGTGAGGCGCTTGGCCGCCGCCAGGGTGCCCTCGCCGCCGATCGCGATGATCGAGTCGATGCCGTTGTGGTCCATCATCTCGGCGATCTTCTCGGGGCCGCCGTTCTCGCCCTCGAAGGGGTTCGTCCGGCTGGTGCCGATGATCGTGCCGCCCTGCTTGGCGATGCCCTGGATCTCGGGGCGGCCCAGGGGCAGGAGGTCGCCGTCGACCACTCCGCGCCAGCCGTTCCGGAAGCCCACGAACTCCTGGTCGTAGACCTTGATGCCCTTGTAGACGGCACCGCGGATGACGGCGTTGAGGCCGGGGCAGTCGCCACCGGAGGTCAGGATCCCGATCTTCACTCGCTCAGGTTAGAGGACCCGGTGAACGGATGTGCACGCGGACGACGACGGGCCCCTCCTCGCCGCCTCGAGGAAGGGCCCGTCGTCGTGCTCGGTGCTGGTGGGACTAGGTCGTGACGAGCTCGCCGTTGACGCCGCGGGGGAAGAATCCGCCGGTGCGCGTCCCGGCCGCGGGGTTCAGGTACACGATGTTGAGGACCTGGCCCGGGGTGCGGCTGAACGCGATGGAGCTGCCGTCGGTCGGGACGATGTTCGCCTGGCCGTTGACCTTGACGCCCTGGTCGAGGTCGGTCTTGCCGTCGAGGCTGTCGCGCGCGTCGGAGAGCTTGTTCGCCGAGTCGGACAGGTCGGCGGCGTAGATCGCCGAGCGGATCGCGCCCGCGTGGTACGCCTCCACCGCGAGGATGCCGGCGGCCGCGTCGAGGTAGGTCTTCGACTGGATGAGCGGGGCGGCGCCCTTGTAGGCGGTCACTCCCACGTCCTCGAAGACGAAGGCGCCGAGCAGGAAGTTCGACTCGCTCGCGAACGGGTCGAACGACTGACCCGCCTTGATCAGCCCCGCCGCAACGGCGGCGGAGTTGAAGCTGTCCTTCAGGTTGATCGCCGGGCGGGCCACCTTCGCGGTGCCCAGCGCGGCCCGCAGGAACTGCACGTGGGCCTTCTCGTCGTTCGCGACCTCGGTGGCGAAGCTCTTCAGCCACGGGGTCTTGAAGTCGACGGGGCGGCCGCCGATGACGCCGCCGGGCGTGCCCTTGCCGGTCACGTCCGAGCCGCCGAGGCCGGTGCCGTAGACGGCGCGGAGGTAGAACTCGGCCTCGAGGTACTCGAGGTTGAGGGCGAAGTTGAGGATCGAGGCGTCGCTGGGGCCGCTGGCAGCGACCTCCTCGGCGGAGGCGGTGGGCGCGGCGAGGGCCGCGGCTCCGATGCCGAGGCCGGCGACGCCGGTGGCCTCGAAGAAGCGGCGACGGTCGAGAGCGGTCTCAGAGCTCTTGACGATCGCGTTGCGGATGAAGGTCGTGTCGAACATGTGCGCATCTCCAGTGTTAGGCGGGTGCCGGGCAGCTGGAGCGCCGCCGCGACAGCGCGAAGCTACGCCCGGGACCGACCTGCTGACCAGTGGAAACGGGCGATCGGATCCGCGCATGTGTTCACGCCGTCTGAACCAATCCGCCGGGCGTGTCGCTCCGAACACGTCGTGGATGGGGGTTCTGCGGAGGAGCGTCCGATCCGGTGTCGGAGCCGCCGGTTAGCATCACTGCGTGTCGATCCCCGCCCCTGCTCCCGAGCCCTCCTGGGCGACGGTCTACGCGCCGTCGGAGCCCGTGAGCCTCGAGCTCACCCTCCGCACGCTGCTGCGGGGCTCGGGCGACCCGACCATGCTCCTCGACGCGTCCGGCTTCTGGCGGGCGTTCCGCACGCCGCTCGGCCCGGGCACGCTGCATCTGCGGCAGGCGGCGGACGGCGCGATCCACGCGCGCGCCTGGGGCGGGGGAGCGGAGTGGCTGATCGACGCGGTCCCCGAGCTCCTCGGCCACGGCGACGACTGGAGCGGGCTCGACCTGTCGGCCCACGCGCCGCTCGCCGAGGTGCTCCGCCGCTCGGCGGGCCTGCGCCTCACGCGCACGAACCTGGTGTTCGAGATGCTCGCGCCGTCGGTCCTCGAGCAGAAGGTCACGAGCACGGAGGCGTGGCGCGCCTACCGGGTGCTGGTGCGCCTCCACGGGGAGCCCGCCCCGGGGCCGGTCGCTCTGCACGTGGCTCCGAGCGCGCAGCAGTGGCGGCGCGTGCCCTCGTGGGACTGGCACCGCGCGGGAGTGGATCCGCGGCGCTCGCGGACCGTCCTCACCGCCGCGCTCGTCGCCTCCGGCCTCGAGCGGACCCTCGCGCTCGGGCGGGGCGGCGACGAGGTCGCCCGCCGGCTGCAGTCGGTGCCGGGGATCGGGCCGTGGACGGCGTCCGAGGTGATGATGCTCGCCCACGGCGATCCGGACGCGGTCAGCGTGGGCGACTACCACCTGGCCGCGGCCGTCGGCTTCGCGCTCACGGGTCGGCTCGGGGTCGACGACGACGGCATGCTCGAGCTCCTCGAGCCGTGGCGCGGGCACCGGCAGCGGATCATCCGGCTGATCGGCTGCAGCGGAGCGAGGAAGCCGCGGCACGGCCCGCGGATGACCATCCAGGACCACCGCCGGCACTGATCCGCTCCTCCACAGGGGCGGCTCGCGGGCGAGTCGGCGCGACCACCGCGTCACGCCGCGTCCGGGCGGCGGCTCGGGCTTAGCCTCGGAGGATGCAGCAGTCGACGACCCCAGGTGTGCCCGGCAGCGACCCGGAGCGCGAGCCCGACGACGCGGCCGTGCGGAGCGGCGTCGACGCGACGGTCGGTGGTCGGACGCCGGAGGGCGGCACGGAGTCGGACGACGAGGTCGAGGCCGGTGAGGCCCGCGACTCCGGGAGCGGGGACGTGGCTGAGCCTCAGGACGAGCAGGAGTCCGACGCTGAGGACGAGGACCTGCGCGAGTCCGGTGTTCAGGACGAGGACGAGGTCGTGCGCGACGCTCAGGACGAGGCCGTGAGCGAGTCCGAGATCCAGGACGAGGACGAGGTCGTGCGCGACGCTGAGGACGAGGTCGTGCATGGGCCCGACGCCGCGTCGGAGTCGGAGCACGCCGCGCCCGCCGCCGCCGAGCCCGAGGTCGACGACCGCCCGATGATCGAGCGCGTCGAGTCCCTGGTCCGCCGCTGGATCGCGCGCAGCGGCGAGTTCCCGGTCGAGCCCGCCGCCCAGCGGCTCGCGGGCGTGCTCCAGGACCCGAACGGACTCGACTTCACCGTCGGGTTCGTCGACGGCGTCGCCCGGCCCGAGGACCTCTCGGTCGCGGCCGAGAACCTCGCGGCGCTCACCGCGAAGACGCCCGCCTTCCTCCCCTCCTACCTGCGCGCGGCGATCAGCACCGGCGGCGCCGTCGGCCCCGTGCTGCCCTGGGTGGTCGTGCCCGCGGCCCGCCGGGTCCTCCGCCGCCTCGTCGGGCACCTCGTGGTCGACGCCTCGGAGGCGCGTCTCGGTGCGGCCGTCGCCGCGCTGCGCGAGGGCGGCGACCGGCTCAACCTCAACCTCCTCGGCGAGGCCGTGCTCGGCGAGCGCGAGGCCCGCCGCCGCCTCGAGGGGACCCTCCGCCTGCTCGAGCGGCCGGACGTCGACTACGTCAGCGTCAAGGTCTCGAGCGTCGTCAGCCAGCTGTCGATGTGGGCCTTCGAGGAGGAGGTCGACCGCGTCGTGGAGCGTCTCACCCCGCTCTACCAGGCCGCCGCGTCCGCAGCCGACCCCACCTTCATCAACCTCGACATGGAGGAGTACCGCGACCTCGACCTGACGGTCGCCGTGTTCCGGCGCCTCCTCGAGCAGCCGGGCATGCTCGACCTCGAGGCGGGCATCGTCCTGCAGGCCTACCTGCCCGACTCCGTCCGCGTGCTCGACGAGCTGACCGAGTGGGCGCAGGAGCGTCGGGCCCGCGGCGGAGCCCCGATCAAGGTGCGCGTCGTGAAGGGCGCGAACCTCGCGATGGAGCGGGTCGACGCGGCCCTGCACGACTGGCCGCTCGCGACCGTCGGCAGCAAGGTGGAGGCCGACACGAACTACAAGCGCCTGCTCGACCGGGCGCTGCGGCCGGAGCGCGTCGACGCGGTGCGCGTGGGCGTCGCCGGGCACAACCTCTTCGACCTCGCCTGGGCGTGGCTCACGGCGACCGAGCGCGGGGTGACCGGCGCGGTCGAGATCGAGATGCTGCTCGGGATGGCGACCGGGCAGGCGCGCGCCGTCCGCGAGGACGTGGGACGCCTCCTCCTCTACACGCCCGTCGTGCACCCGCACGAGTTCGACGTGGCCATCTCGTACCTCATCCGCCGGCTCGAGGAGAACAGCAGCCCCGAGAACTTCCTGTCGGCCGCGTTCCGCCTCGACGACGAGGAGGTGCTGCAGCGGGAGCTCGGCCGCTTCCGCGCCTCGCTCGAGGCCCTCGACGACTCCGTCCCGCCGCCGAACCGCACGCAGGACCGCCTGCGGGAGTGGTCCTCCGGCTCCGGCCGCCGCCTCGTGCAGGAGCACGCCCGCGCCGGCGAGCGGGCGCAGGACCCGGCCGCCGCGGGCCTGACGCAGGCCGTCCTCGGCCTCAGCCGCGGCTCCGGCGCCGCCGCCGCGACCGCGGGCTTCCACAACGAGCCCGACACCGACCCCGCCCTCCCCGGCAACCGCCGCTGGGCGCGCCTGATCACCGAGCGCATCGCCGGCTCGACCATCGGAGCGGGCACGGCCGACGCCGCGCGCGTGAGCACCGAGGCGGAGCTCCAGGAGGTGCTGCGCACGGTGTCCCGCCGCGCGGAGCGCTGGGGCGAGCGCCTGGGCTACGACCGAGCGGCCGTGCTCGACCGCGCCGGCCTCGTCCTCGCCGCGAACCGCGACCGCCTGATCGAGGTGATGGCCTCCGAGACCGGCAAGACGATCGCCGAGGCCGACCCCGAGGTCTCCGAGGCCATCGACTTCGCCCACTACTACGCCACCCGCGCCCGCGAGCTCGACGCCGTCACCGGGGCCACCTTCGTCCCCGCTCGGGTCACCGTCGTCGCTCCGCCGTGGAACTTCCCGGTCGCCATCCCGGCCGGATCGATCCTCGCGGCGCTCGCCGCCGGCTCCGGAGTCGTGGTGAAGCCGGCGCCCCAGGCCCGCCGCTCGGCCGCTGTGCTCGTCGAGGCGCTCTGGGACGCGGGCATCCCGCAGGAGCTCCTCGCCCTGGTCGACCTCGACGAGGAGGAGCTGGGACGGGCGCTGATCACCGACCCCCTCGTGGACCGCGTGCTGCTCACCGGCTCCTACGAGACCGCCCGCCTCTTCCGCTCCTGGCGGCCCGGCCTCGCACTGCAGGCCGAGACCAGCGGCAAGAACGCGATCATCGTCACTCCCCACGCCGACTACGACCTCGCCGTCGCCGACATCGTCCGCAGCGCCTTCGGGCACGCCGGCCAGAAGTGCTCCGCCGCCTCCCTGGTGATCCTGGTCGGCTCGGTCGCCCGCTCCAAGCGCTTCCGCGCTCAGCTGGTCGACGCCGTCACGTCGCTCCGCGTCGGCCGGCCCGACGACCCGTCGGCGGTGATGGGGCCGCTCATCGAGGAGCCCACCGGCAAGCTCCTGCACGCGCTCACCACGCTGGGCGGAGGCGAGTCGTGGCTCGTCGAGCCGCAGCGCCTCGACGAGAGCGGCACGCTCTGGTCCCCCGGGATCCGCGAGGGCGTCACCGAGGACAGCTACGTCCACCTCACCGAGTTCTTCGGCCCGGTGCTCGGGATCATGCACGCGGCGACCCTCGAGGACGCCGTGCGGATGCAGAACGGCACCGAGTACGGGCTCACGGCCGGGCTCCACTCCCTGCACGCCGACGAGCTCGCCCTCTGGATCGACTCGGTCGAGGCGGGCAACCTCTACGTCAACCGGGGCATCACCGGAGCGATCGTCCGGCGCCAGCCCTTCGGCGGCTGGAAGCGCTCGTCCGTCGGCGGCGGCGCGAAGGCGGGCGGACCCAACCACCTCATCGGCCTCGGCTCCTGGAAGCCCTCGCCCGCGCGCTCCTCCTCGACGCTGCACCTGCGCGGGCTCGACGACCGCGCGCGCCAGTTCATCGAGGCGGCCCAGTCCTCGCTCCGGTTCGAGCAGTTCGACCTGCTCCGCCGCTCCGCACTCTCCGACCAGCTCGCCTGGGCGACCGAGTTCGGAGTCGTCACCGACATCTCGAAGGTCGGCGTCGAGCGCAACCTGTTCCGCTACCTCCGCGTGCCGATCGCGCTGCGCCTGGCCGACGGCGGCGACCTCGGAGAGCTCCTCCGCGTCATCGCCGCCGGCCTGCTGACCCGCTCCCGGATGGACATCTCCACGTCCCTCCCGCTCCCGCCGCGGGTTCAGGAGATGCTCGGCGGCGACGAGCTCGCCGAGATGGCGGGCCTCGTCCCGCGCATCGTCGTCGAGACCGACGCCCAGTGGCTCGAGCGCGCCGCCGCCGGCCGCATCACGGCCCCGCGCATCCGCATCATCGGCGACATCGTCTCCGACCGCGTCGACGGCTACGCGGGCCCGCAGGCCCCCGGCAGCCCGACGCACGGACAGCAGGCCGTCGTCCGCCGATCGTCCGACTCGACCGGCTCCTTCACCGACGTCGTCGCCGGCATGACCCGCGGCAGCACAGGCAAGCCGGTCCCGCTCACCCGCGCCGACGGATCCCGCGTCCCCCTCGCGACCGCCCTCGCCGAAGCCCTCGGCGGCGCCCTCGACACCGCCGTCTACGCCGACCCGGTCACCCCCGCCGGCCGCGTCGAACTGCTGCCCTTCCTCCGCGAGCAGGCGATCTCGATCACGAACCACCGCTTCGGCAACCCGATCGATCTGAGCGACGACGTGCTGTAGTCGATTCCACGCCCGTCCCTGACGGGCGTGGCGCGGTCGGCTTCTCGACGGGGTGCGTTCTGAGGAGCGGGGGCGTTCGGCTACAACGATCCGCTCGCACGCGGATCGCTGGT
Source organism: Rathayibacter sp. AY1H2 (assembly GCF_002931985.1). Taxonomy (NCBI): domain Bacteria; kingdom Bacillati; phylum Actinomycetota; class Actinomycetes; order Micrococcales; family Microbacteriaceae; genus Rathayibacter; species Rathayibacter sp. AY1H2. Next base: position 105,229 of record NZ_PSUV01000011.1, read on the forward strand.
TCGCCTCGGGGGCGGTGCTCGCGGGGATGGTGTGGATTCTGTGTGGCGCGGTCGGCTTCTCGACGGGGTGCGTTCTGCAGGGCGGGGTGCGTACGGCTGCAGCGATCCGCTGGTACGCGGATCGCTGGTTCGCCTCGGGGGCGGTGCTCGCGGGGATGGTGAGATCAGGCTGGCGCGGGTCGGCCTCCCGACGGAGCCCCGGGACGCGGCTCGACGAGGCGCGGGGGGACTTACTTGTCGCGGCAAGTAGTGGGTAGGGTGGGGGGATGAGTGCGCCCGAGACACGTTGGCTGACGCCCGATCAGCTCGACGCCTGGCTGCGCTTCATCGCGGTCGTGGAACTGCTGCCGGGCGCCCTCGACACGCAGCTGCAGCGCGACGCGGGACTCACGCACTTCGAGTACCTGACGCTGGCGATGCTGTCCGAGGCGCCCGACCGCGCCCTCCGGATGACCACGCTCGCCGCCCGCACCAACGCGACCCTGCCCCGCCTCTCGCACGTGGTGACCCGCCTCGTCGCCCGCGGCTACCTCGAGCGCCGCCCCTGCGCCTCCGACGGCCGCGCCACGAACGCGGTGCTCACCGACGCCGGCCTCCAGAAGATCGTCGACACGGCGCCCGGTCACGTCGCGACCGTGCTGGCCGACGTCATCGATCCGCTCGACGCCGACCAGATCCCGCAGCTGGCCGACATCATGTCGCGCATGCTCGCCCGGCTCGACCCCGAGGGCAGGATGACGGTCGACGCCGTGCGCTCCTCGCTCGGAGACCCCGAGACCCGCTCCTGCTGAGCGCACCGACCCCTCACTCCCGGGGCGGACCGGCGTCGGCCGCGGCCGGATCCGTGTACAGGGACTCCCGGACGTGCCCGTCAGGGTCCTCGAGGCCGCGCCCGCATGGAGCCGAGGTCCTGCACCCGGGAGCGCGCGACGATGATCTCCTTCGACCTGGAGGTCGAGAAGGAGGGGTGCGGGAGGAGCATCGCGGACACGGGCTCGGAGGCGACGGAGCAGGCGGCGTCATCGCTGAACAGAGGATGCAGGGCTGAGCAGAGGATTCAGGGTCCGGCCGAGCGCCGGGGAGAACGCCCTCGAGCGCTCCGGATCCGTGAACGGGAGGTCGACGAGGATCGAGTCGACGGCCCTCCTCGTCAGTACAGCGATCGGCCGCGCGACACGCGGGAGTCCGTGCCATCATCGCCTCGTGCAGTTCACCACGACGCTCTTCCAGATCGGCAACAACACCGGCATCGAGGTGCCGCCCGAGGTCCTCGAGGCACTCGGCGGCGGCAAGCGTCCCGCCGTCGCGGTGACGGTGAACGGCTACCGCTTCACCAGCACGGTCGGAGCGATGGGCGGACGCGCGCTCATCCCGTTCTCGGCCGAGAAGCGCCGCGAGACGCAGCTCGCCGGCGGTGACGCGATCGACGTCGTGATCGAGCTCGACACTGCGCCGCGCGAGGTCGTCGTGCCGGAGGACCTGGCGTCCGCGCTGGCCTCGGCGGGCGCTGCGGAGCGCTTCGCCGCGCTCTCGCCCAGCGCGCGGAAGGCCCACGTCACGTCTGTCGAGGGCGCGAAGGCCGCCGAGACGAGGGCGCGCCGCGTCGCCTCGATCGTCGCGGCGCTCGCCGGCTGACGGGCGCGCCACGGTCCGTGACGCGACCTCCCCGCCGGATAGGCTGCCTCCGGCGCCCCACGGCGGAGCGCCCTGGAAGCGGAGTCGGGGGACTTGATGGGTGCGGTTCGGCGTTGGGTGTTCCCGATCGTATGGATGGTCATCATCGGAGCGGCGAGCATCGCCCTGGTGAAGATCGCGTTCTTCCCGGACGGCGCGGCCGAGGCCGATCCGACGCAGCCGACCGGTGAGATCACCGAGCCGACCGTCACGGTCGCCCGCGGCACGGTCACCAACGACCTCACCCTCCAGGGCACCGTCGCCGCCGACCCCGCCGTGCCGCTGAAGGCGACGGCGGCCGGAACGGTCGACGACGTCTACGTGCAGCAGGGCGCGGCCGTCGCGTCGGGCGATCTCATCTACGACATCCGCGTCGAGACTCCGCGCGACCCGGTCGAGACGACCGGCCCGGACGGCGCCGTCACCCTCACCCAGCAGGAGCCCTCCGTGCGCTTCGAGCGGGTCTACGCCGCGACCGGCGGCACCCTCAGCGCGCTCGGCGTCATCCACGACCAGGCCGTCACGGTCGGCGAGGTGACCGGACAGGTCGCGCCGCCGAGCTACGCCGTCACCGGCACGATCGACGCGCAGCAGCTCTACCGCATCCAGAACCGGCCGACGGAGGCGCAGGTCGCGATCACCGGTGGGCCCGCCGGCTTCACCTGCACCGACCTCACCATCAGCACCCCTCTCGCCGGAGCCGGCGAGGGCGGCACGACCGGCGGAGCGACGGACGGCGGCGGCGGGACCTCCACCGGCGGCTCCGGCACGAGCTTCACCTGCCAGGTGCCGACGGAGGTCACCGTGTTCCCCGGGCTCGCCGCCTCGGTGACGCTCGCGGGAGGCAAGGCGGAGGACGTCCTCGTCGTGCCGACCACCGCGGTCGAGGGCACCGCCCAGTCCGGCGTCGTGTTCCGCCGGGCGGACGACGGCAGCACCGAGGAGGTCCCGGTGACGCTGGGACTCACCGACGGCAGCTCCGTCGAGATCACCGGCGGAGTGGAGGAGGGCGCCGAGCTCCTGCAGTTCGTGCCGGGCGCGGAGGAGGCGGCTCCCGACGTCCAGCTGGGCGGCGACTGCATCGCGCAGCCCGACGGCTCGGTCTTCTGCTCGTGACGATCCTCCGGCTCGAGGGGATCCGCAAGGTCGTCCCGCTGCCCGACGCACCGCCGCTGACGATCCTCGACGGCGTCGATCTCGAGGTGGGCGAGGGCGACCACGTCTCGGTCGTGGGGCGCAGCGGTTCCGGCAAGTCGACGCTGCTCAACATCCTCGGACTCATCGACGAGCCCACCGAGGGGCGGATGCTGCTCGAGGGCGCTCCCACCGAGACCCTGTCCTCGCGGGCCCGCGCGCGTATCCGCGGCGGCAGCATCGGCTTCATCTTCCAGCAGTTCAACCTGCTGGAGGGGCGGACCGCCCGCGAGAACGTGATGACGCCGCTGCTCTACGCGACCGGATCGGAGTTCTGGCGCCGCCGCGACCTCGCGGCCGAGATGCTGGAGCGGGTCGGCCTCGGGCACCGCGTGGACTCGATGCCCGGGCGCATGTCCGGCGGCGAGCAGCAGCGGATCGCGATCGCCCGCGCCCTGGTGCGCCGACCGCGGCTGATCCTCGCCGACGAGCCGACGGGCGCCCTCGACACCGACACCGGCGAGAGCGTGATGGGCCTGCTCGACGAGATCGCCCGCGAGTCCGGCTCCGCGCTGGTCACCATCACCCACGACCCGGCCATCGCGGCGCGGGCCGAGCGCCACTACCGGCTCGACCACGGCCGCCTGGGCTCGACCGCGGATGCGGGCCCCGTCGCCGAGGCGGCGGTCCTCTGATGCGCGCGCTCGTCGGGATCGCCGGCGCGATCGTCGAGGCGTGGACCGAGCTGCGGATCCACCGCGGACGCGTGCTCCTCTCGCTGATCGGAGTCGCGGTGGCCGTCGCCGCCCTGACCGCGGTCGTCGCCGCCGGTGGCATCGCCCGCCAGGCCAGCATCGAGCAGGCCGAGCGCTCCAGCGGGCGCCCGGCGAGCCTCTTCCTCTCCGCCTACCCCTCCGGCACCGGCACCGCCGAGGTGGATGCCGACGCCCTCCAGGCCGCGTGGACCGGTGCGCTCGAGCGCTACTCCATCACCTACGCGAGCCGCTCGACCTACGGCAGCGCGCGCGTCCAGTTCGCCGACGGCGCCGTCGACGTCGCGGTGCAGGCGGTCGACCAGCCCTTCGCCGAGATGCACCGGCTGAAGATCGTGGACGGCTCCTGGTTCACCGCCCGCGACTCCCAGCGCCTCGCTCCCGCACTCGTCGTCAACGAGCGCTTCTGGGAGCGGATCGGGAGCCCGGATCTGCGCACCCACCCGGTGGTCACCCTGCTCGGCTCCGAGCGCGACGTCACGGGCGTGGTGGTCGGCGTGACTCCCTCCTCGCAGTTCGAGACGGATCCGTCGATGATGATGCTCGCGGACGCCTACCCGGCGGTCGCCCGCGACGCCGACCCGCAGTTCGGCGGGCAGGGCGTGCCGAACTACGAGATGTGGGTGCCGCTCGACCTGGCCGAGCCCCTCGCCGCGGCGGTGGAGCGCGACGTGGCCGGCGCCCTGGGATCCGACTTCGAGGTGTCGGTCGACCGGCAGGACTACCTGGTCTACGACTCCGACCCCTTCGGCGTGCTGACCTGGGTGATCGGCGGCGTGGCGGGCCTGGTGCTGGCGCTCGGCGCGCTCGGACTGCTCAACATCGCCCTGGTCACCGTCCGGCAGCGGATCCGCGAGATCGGCATCCGGCGCAGCTTCGGCGCCTCCTCCGGCCGCATCTTCTTCTCGATCATGATGGAGAGCGTCGTGGCGACCGTCGTCGCCGGAGTGGTCGGCGTGACGATCGCGGTCATCCTCGTCACCAACCCCTGGACCGTGGCCTTTGTGCAGGACAACGGGATCGCCGACATCCCGCCTTTCCCGGCCGAGGCGGCGCTGCTCGGGCTCGGGGCGGCGACCCTCGTCGGCGCGCTCGCGGGTCTGGTGCCGGCGATCGTCGCCGTGCGGGTGAAGGTGATCGACGCGATCCGCTACTGAGGCCCGCCGAGGGTGATGACGAGCTCGTCGCCCTCGAGCGCGGCGTGCGCGTCGGAGTAGTGCGCGATCCGGGGCAGCCCCCGGGTGCTCGCACTCTCGTGGCTCCCGACGACGATGACGCGCGTGCCGGCGTCCAGACCCGCCCGGATGCCGGCCTCGGCGTCCTCGAACACCAGCGCGTCCTCGGGGGAGACGCCGAGCAGGGCCGCGGCGGCGAGGTAGCCGTCGGGAGCAGGCTTGCCGTTCGCGACGTCGTGCGCGGTGACGACGGTGTCGGGGGAGGGGACGCCCGCCGCGGCCAGACGGGCGGCCGCCAGTGCCGGGCTCGCGGACGTGACCAGGGCGACGCGCTCGCGGGGGAGTGAGGCGAGGAACGCCGTCGCGCCGGGGATCTCGACGGTGCCCTCGGTGTGCTCGAGCTCGTACGCGTCGAGCTCCGCGACGATCGCGTCGACGTCGCTGCCGGCCGGAGCGAAGCGGCGGACGCTGTCGGCGGCGCGGACACCGTGAACGGCGCCGAGCACCGCGTCGTGGTCGAGAGCGAAGCGCTCGGCGAAGGCGCCCCAGATGGTCTCGACGACGGCCGTCGAGTCGACGAGCGTCCCGTCCATGTCGAAGAGGGCGGCGCGGGCTCGCAGGAGGTGGGGCATGCGTCCATCCTGGCGGTCGGCGGCCTCCGGCGTCTGCCGGAGCGGACAGCGCTCGGACAGCGCGCGATCAGCCCGCCCTCAGGCCATGCATCGTGTCGCGGCGCTACGGTGGTCCGAGATCGCGGGCAGACGCCCGGAGGGGAGTGGAGGACGCCATGACGGACGACAACGGAACCGGCACGGACCAGGGCGCGAGCACGGGCGGCGAGGCCTCCGGACCCCGCGCCGGGTGGTACCCGGACCCGGCGGGCTCGTCCCGTCAGCGCTGGTGGGACGGGACCGGCTGGACGGAGTCGCTCCGCGACGCGCCGGCGGCCACTCCCACCGCCCCGGCCGAGAGCGGGTCGGCGCAGGCCGCCGTGACTCCCGTTCCGCCGACCGCACCGACTCCGCCCGCGCCGCCCGCCGAGCGTCCCGCCTACGGGGAGACGTCGAGCGGAGCGGCGACGAGCTACGGGCAGTCGGCCTCGGGTCGGTATCCGCAGCAGCCGTCGTCCGCCGACCCGCAGCAGAGCTACGGGCAGCAGGTCTACGGGCAGGGCTACGGCCAGCAGGGCGCCGGTCAGCAGCCGCAGCCGCAGCAGGGCTACGGCCAGCAGGCTCCCCAGCAGTACGGCCAGCAGGGGTACGGCCAGCAGCCCTACGGCCAGCAGCCCTACGGCCAGCAGCCCTACGGCCAGCAGCCCTACGGCCAGCAGCAGCAGCAGCCCTACAACCAGCAGCAGCCGCAGTACCCGGCCTACGCAGCGGCTCCCGGAGCACCCGTGCAGCAGCGCGACACGAGCATCGTCACGTCCACCCCGTGGATCTGGGTGGTGGTCCTCCTGCCGCTGCTCTCGGCGCTGTCGATCTTCCTCCTCCCGCCGAGCGCGATCGTCGACTCGTCGATGGCCTCGACCTACGGGCCGAGCTCCTCGATGGGGATGTCGACGGCCTACCTCGTCGGCCTCGGCGTGCTCCAGGTCGTCGGCTTCCTGATCTACGCGGCGGAGGTCGTCTTCGCCTTCCTCGACTGGCGCCAGCTGAAGCGAGCCGGCCTGCAGCGTCCGTTCCACTGGGCGTGGGCCTTCCTCGCCGCTCCCTACGTCTACGTGATCGGCCGCAGCGTGGTCGTGAAGCGCGTGACCGGCGGCGGCCTCCTCCCGCTCTGGGTCTTCCTCGGCGTCGTGGTCGTGTCGTTCCTCATCGCGATCGGCTGGACGGTGTCGCTGTTCTCCCTGATGACGCAGGCCTTCGCTCCCGCGGGCTTCTGAACCCGTGAGCGCCGCCGATCTCGTCCTGACCGGCGGCGCCGTCTTCACCGCCGACGCCGTGCGCTCCCGAGCGCACGGCGTCGCTGTCGTCGGAGGGCGGATCGTCGCGGTCGGCGCCGACGCCTCCGACCTGATCGGGCCGCGCACCGAGGTGGTCGACCTCGAGGGCCGGATGCTCGTCCCCGGCTTCCAGGACGCCCACGTGCACCCGGTCTGGGGCGGCGCCGCGCTGCTGCGCTGCTGGCTCGGAGCGGGAGGGTCGCCCGCCGAGCACCTGGCGACGGTCGCCGGGTACGCGGCTCGGGAGAGCGGAGCGGAGTGGATCCTCGGCGGCGGCTGGAACCTGCCCGACTTCCCCGGAGGCACCCCGACCGCCCGCGAGCTCGACACGGTCGTCCCTGACCGGCCCGCCTTCCTCACCAACGCCGACGGGCACGGCGCCTGGGTCAACTCCGCCGCACTGCGCCTCGCGGGGATCGACCGCACGACGCCGGACCCCGCCGACGGCCGCATCGAGCGCCTGGCCGACGGGACCCCCTCCGGCACCCTGCACGAGGGGGCGATGGACGCAGTCCGCCGCCACCTCCCGCCCGCGAGCGCGGACGAGCTCCACCGGGCGCTGCTCCTCGGGCAGGAGACCCTGCACTCGTTCGGAGTGACGGCGTGGCAGGACGCGATCATCGGCTCCTACGGCGATGTGGGCGACCCCGGTCCGGTGTACCGCCGCGCGGCGCTGAGCGGCGAGCTGACCGGGCGCGTCCGCGGTGCGCTGTGGTGGGACCGAGGCCGCGGCGTCGAGCAGATCCCGGAGCTCGTCGAGCGGCGCGCGGCGCTCGCCGCCGACCGCTTCGCGCCGACGACCGTCAAGATCATGCAGGACGGGGTCGCCGAGAACTTCACGGCGGCGATGCTCGAGCCCTACCTCGACGGGCACGGCGGCCACGGTCACGGCGACGGCCTCTCGATGGTCGACCCGCGCCTCCTGAACGAGGCCGTGCCGCTCCTGGACGCGGCCGGGTTCCAGGTGCACTTCCACGCGATCGGCGATCGTGCCGTACGCGAGTGCCTGGACGCGGTCGAGCGGGCGATCCAGGCGAACGGGCGCCGCGGCAACCGCCACCACCTCGCCCACCTGCAGATCGTGCATCCGGACGACCTGCCGCGCTTCCGTGCGCTCGACGTCGCGGCCAACCTGCAGATGCTGTGGGCCTCGCTGGAGCCGCAGATGGTGGAGTTGACGCTGCCGTTCCTCGGTGAGCGGCGCGGCTCGTGGCAGTACCCGTTCGGCGACCTGCTCCGCTCGGGCGCGGTGCTCGCCGCGGGGAGCGACTGGCCGGTGTCGACGCCCGACCCGCTCGCCGCGATCCACGTCGCGGTGAACCGGCTCTCGGCGCCGTCCGAGCGCGAGCCGGGGTGGAGCGAGGAGGTGTTCCTCCCGGGGCAGCGCCTCGACCTCGCCACCGCCCTCTCCGCCTCCACGGCCGGCTCGGCGTGGGTGAACGGCCTGGACGGCGAGTCGGGCTCGATCGCCGTGGGACTCGCGGCGGACTTCGCCCTGCTGGACCGGGACCCCTTCGCCGGCGACCCCCGCGCGATCGGGGACACCCGGGTGCTGGGCACCTGGATCGGCGGCGAGCGCGTCCACACCGCAGCGGACGCGCCCGCCTGATCCGGGTCGTTCAGGAGGCGACGCTCAGCAGGTGATCGCTCCGCCGATGATCCCCGCGAGCAGCCCGCCGGTCGCGGAGGCGATCGCACCGGGACCGGAGATCGCGCCGATCACCCCGCCGGTCGCGGCACCGCTGACGCCGCTCCCGGCGACGCAGTGGCCCCACTCGGGCGAGCTCCAGTCGCTGTTCAGGTGCAGGCCGCCCGCCGCCGAGCGGGACGCCGAGTCCGGGGCGAAGTGGAAGGTGAGCGTGTCGGAGTCGTCGATCGACCAGTGGCCCGACACGGTGCGGCCGCGTCCGACGTCGATCCTCTCCGGGAGTGCGTCGGACGTCTCGGCGCCGTCCGTGAAGCCGACCCCGCCGCCCGCCAGCTCGACGATCCGCGTGCCGTCGGTGACGTCGAAGGTCACCGTCGACGCCGATCCGCCCCGTGCCTCGAGGTGCACCCGGCTGCTCGTCTCCTGCCTCGCCGGCTCGGCGTGCGCGGCCTGCGCTGTGAACAGCGGCACCGCCAGCAGAGCGGCCGCCGCCGCGACCAGTGCCGTGCTCGTCCTCTGTCGTTCCATCGTCGTTCCCTCCCTCGGATTCCGATCCAGGAGGGAGGGCTCAGCGCCGCCGGTCGACGAGGGCGAGGACGACGGACGCCACCGCTGCCGCGACGGCGGCGGTGACCACGACGTCCCACGGATCCGCGGCGCTCACCGCGGTCGCGATGAGGTGCCCGGCCAGGACGCCGACGAACAGTGCCGGCAGCATCAGCCAGATGCGCCGTCTCCGTCGTGCCGCCGTACCGGCCTGTTCCCTGTCGCTCATGCTCGCCCTCCTGGATTCACCATACAGGTATGGAGTACCAGGCGGTCGCGACGCGCGTCGAGGAGATGGCGCGATCCGTCAGGCCTCGCTGCGCTGGATGAGGCGGGAGAGGACGATCGCGGAGCGCGTGTGGTCGACGTTGGGCGCGATGCGGACCTTCTCGAGGGCGAGCTCGAGGCTGGGGATGTCGCGCGAGCGGATGTGGACGATCGCGTCGGCGGAGCCGGTGACCGTGCCCGCGTCGACGACCTCGGGGACCGCGGAGAGGATGCGGCGGAGCTCGTCCGGAGCGACGGTGCCGCGGCAGAAGAGCTCGACGTAGGCCTCGGTGGCCATGCCGTCGACCGCGGGGTCGACCTTGATCGTGAAGCCGCGGATCACGCCGTCGGCCACGAGGCGGTCGACGCGGCGCTTCACCGCGGAGGCGGAGAGCCCGACCACGCCGCCGATGTCGCCGTAGCCCGCGCGGGAGTTCTGGCGCAGCAGATCGAGGATCTTCCGATCGATGTTGTCCATGCTCCGAGGATAGGCGCGGCCGGAGCGGCGCCTGGACGGCAGCAGAGTGCCACTGGAGATTCGTGACGCCCGGCTATATAGTTGCTCTCGGTCAATAGTTGATCGCAGTCAACTAGAACCGCCGCCGTGCTGAAGAGGAGCCCATGTCACACCCCGAACACCGCGCCGCATCGCGCGGAACCACCGCGCCGCACGCCCCCGCCGGGCCGGACGGCGCCATGTCGCACCGCCAGGTGCTCGAATCGCTCAGCGGCCTGCTGCTGGGCATGTTCGTCTCGATCCTCGCGGGCACGGTCGTGTCGACCTCGCTGCCCCGGATCATCTCCGACCTCAAGGGCGACCAGAACGCCTACACCTGGGTCGTCACCGCGACCCTGCTCGCGACCACGGTCTCCACCCCGCTCTGGGGCAAGTTCGCCGACCTGTTCAACCGCAAGCTGCTGATCCAGCTCGCCCTCGGGCTGTTCGTCATCGGCTCCGCCCTGGCCGGCTTCTCGCAGGACACGAACATGCTGATCGTCTTCCGCGTGTTCCAGGGCCTGGGCGCCGGCGGACTCGCCGCGCTGAGCCAGATCATCATGGCCGACATCATCAGCCCCCGTGAGCGCGGCAAGTACGCCGGCCTCTTCGGCGGCGTGATGGCGATCGGCACCGTCGGCGGCCCGCTCCTGGGCGGCGTCGTGACCGACGCGTTCGGCTGGCGCTGGAACTTCTTCATCGCGATGCCCGTCGCGATCGTCGCGATCGTCCTCCTCCAGATGACCCTCCGCCTCCCCGCGCACCCCAAGCGCAAGGTGCGGATCGACTACCTCGGCGCCGTGCTCATCGCGGGCGGAGTCTCGCTCCTGCTGATCTGGGTCTCCCTCGCCGGCAAGAACTTCGACTGGGCCTCGTGGGAGACCGCGGTCATGGTCGGCGGTGCCGTCGTGCTGCTGATCGCCGCCGTGATCACCGAGCTCACCGTGGCCGAGCCGATCATCCCCATGGGGATGTTCAAGAACCGCACCTTCAGCCTCGCCGTCGTGGCGAGCATCTCGGTCGGCGTCTCGATGTTCGGCGTCGCCGTCTTCCTCGCGCAGTACATGCAGCTGGCCCGCGGAGCCACGCCGACCCAGTCGGGCCTGCTCACCATCCCGATGATGGCCGGCCTGCTGATCGCCTCGACGATCTTCGGCGGGATCATCTCGCGCACCGGCAAGTGGAAGGCGATCATGATCAGCGGCGGCTTGCTCGCCGTGATCGGAACCTCCCTCCTCAGCACCCTCCGCTACGACACGGACCTGGTCCTCGTCGGGATCTACATGGCCGTCCTCGGCGCCGGCCTGGGCATGCTGATGCAGAACCTCGTCCTGGTGGTGCAGAACTCGATCGAGGTGAAGAACCTCGGCGTCGCGACCAGCGCGGTCACGTTCTTCCGCAGCCTCGGCGGCACCGTCGGAGTCTCGGTCCTGGGCTCGATGCTCGGCACCGTGATCGCCGACCGCATCAAGACCGGCATCGCGGGTCTCGCTCCCGCCGACCAGGCTCTCGCCGCGCAGGCGCTGGGCAGCGGCACGATCCCGCAGCCGGCGACCCTGCCCGACGCCGTGCGCGTCGTGGTCGAGAGCGCCTACGGGATCGGCGTGGGCGACGTGTTCCTCTACAGCATCCCGCTCGCCGTGGTCACGCTGATCGCCGTCGTCCTCCTGCCCAACGTGAGCCTCGGCTCGAAGAACGCGGTGCAGCTCAAGGCGGAGCCGACCACTCCGCTGCAGGCCGCGGAGGACGCCCTCATCGCCGCCTCGGACGGCCAGGCGGCGCTCCGCCCCGTCGGCCAGGCCCGGCGGACGGACGACGCGACGCACGCCCGGGAGGGTCGCGAGGCCACTCCCGTCGGACACGGCCGCCACGCCGACGAGGAGCGGCAGGAGGAGCCGGTCGGGCACGCCCGGCACGCTGCTCCCACCGGCTCCGTCGACGTGATCGAGCGCTCCTGATGCCCGCCGCCGCGCCCTCGGCCGAGGCGCTGCACGAGGTCGAGGAGCAGATCACCGTGCTCGCCGTCCAGGTGCGCCTCGCCGTCCGGGACGCGGCGGCGTCGATCGACCCGGCGCTGCCGCCCTTCGGACTGCGGCTGCTGCGGATCCTCGAGCGCTGCGGTCCGGTCCACTCCGGCGCCGCGGCGGAGCGGCTCGGGGTCGACCGCAGCGCGATCAGCCGCCAGGCCCGCCAGCTCGCCGAGCTGGGCCTGGTCGAGATGACCTCCGATCCCGCCGACGGCCGAGCGCGGTTCCTCTCGCTCAGCGCGGCCGGATGCGAGCGGATGCGCGACCTCGGCGGCCGTCAGCGGCAGCGGATGCAGGAGGCGCTGAGCGCCTGGCCCGAGGAGGACCTGCGCGCGTTCGCGGGATACCTGGAGCGGCTGACCGCGGCGGAGTGAGCCGCGTGATCTGAACGAGTGGCGCGGACCGACGGGGTCCGCGCCACTTCTGCGTGCCGCCGGACGCGGCGCGGGCGCGCTGACCGCGCGCCGTCTCGCGCCACCCGGTGCCGACGTCGTCGTGGTCGTTCTACATTTCCTGAGATGTTCTCACTCAGGAGGCGATGACCCTGTTCTCTTTCGACCATGCAGCAGCGGCGGAGCTGGTCCGTGCCTCGGACGAGGCGGCGGAGGCGCTCGCCTCCCAGGAGCTGCTGAGGTCCGTCGCTGCCGAGTACGCACTGGGCGAGTTCCGCGGCGCGTACGCCGAGCTGTTCCGCCGGGTCCGCCTCTGCGACAGGGAGAACCGCGGTCGGCTGAGCGCCGAGCTGCACGAGCTCGCCGACACGGTGCGGCTCGTGGCGAGGAAGGCCGAGGAGGAGCGTCGGCGCCGGGAGGAGTACGCGGCCTGGGAGCGGCGGGCGGACGAGCGCGAGCGGCAGCGCCGCCTCGATCCGGTCGCGGCCCTCGCGGCGGGAGTCGAGGAGGTCGTCGACCGGCCGCCGTCCGATCGGCCGGTCGTGCCTCCGCCGATCCGTGCGCTGTTCTCCCCGCGGTCGGTGCCCCGCACGTCCCCGGGCGGCCCCGCCGCGGGAGGCACGACCTCCGCCGATCCCGAGCGCCTCGACGTCTTCGTCTCGCAGACCCGGCAGGCGGACGAGGCGATGCGCTCCCGGCTCCAGGATCTGATGGCCGCCTGGGGAGCCTTCGGCAACCGCTGCTCGTGGGCGCCGGTCGAGTCCTTCTCGGTGCTCCGGGGCTTCCGCGAGCTGCTGTCGATCGGTGCGGCCGACGCGACCTGGGTCGAGCGGATCTCCCTGGCCTTCACCGCCGCGGGGGGAGCGGCGCTCTCCGTTCCGGTCCTCGACGCCGTCGGCACCCTGGCGCGGCCCCGGGGCGGCCGGAGCCTGCTCGACTCCCTCGCGGCGCTCTCGTCCGACGATCTCGCGACACTCCTGGCGGCGTCGCCCGACCTCGCGGCGCGCCTCGGGCGACTGGCTCCGACCCTCGTGAACGACTGGTGGCGGAGCCTCGACTCCACGGACGGCGCGCGCTTCTCGCCGCAGCAGGAGGCGCTGGTCGCCGGTCTGCCCGGAGTGATCGGAAATCTGGAGGGTGTTCCCTACCGCGCCCGGGTGAGGGCGAACGAGAGGGCGCTGAGGGCGCGGATCGTGGCGCTGAGGAGCGAGGCGGCGGGCCTGCGCGGGAAGGCGGGCGACGGGGAGCGACTCGCGGCGGTGGAGTCGCAGCTGGTGGCGCTGAGGGACGTGCGGGCATCGCTCCGGCGCGGTCTCGGTCAGGACCCGCGCTTCCTCATCTCCCTGACCGCCGACGAGCCTCCGCTCGCCGCCGTCTCGATCGGCGATCCCGACACCGCCACGAACGTCACCTACGCCGTCCCCGGGATGGGACAGACGACGGAGAGCATGACCCGATGGACGAAGGCGTCGCAGAATCTGCAGTCACTCCTCCCGCCCGGCAGCGCCGTCGTCTCCTGGATCGGCTACGAGACCCCGCCGATGGCGCGGCTCGGCGGGAACGGCATGGACGTCCTCACCTCGAACCAGGCGGTCGCCGGCGGCGCCGCACTCGCCTCGGCTGTCCAGGGGCTCTCCGCGGTCCGGGGCGACGACCTGCCGAAGCCGAACGTCGTCGCCCACTCCTACGGCAGCACCGTCATGGCCGTCGCCGCCTCGCGCTCGGACGTCGAGCTCGGGGTCGTCGTGACGCTGGGCTCGGCCGGCCTCCCGGACAGCGTCGACGCGGCGAGCGACCTGCACGCGGAATCCGTCTTCGCGGGGCAGGCGCGGGACAAGTACCTCGGCGAGACCGAGAGCGGCGACGAGGCCGCGTGGATGGGCCGCGCCTTCAGCTGGAACCACCACACGGATCCCGCTGACGAGGACTTCGGCGCGCGCGTCTTCGGTGTGGAGACCGGAGGCGACGCCGGGAGGATCGTGACGGATCACGCTGCGCTGAAGAGCGACGACGGCGATCTCGCGGGGTATCTCGACACGAACACCGAGTCCCTGCAGAACGCGGCGTGGGCCGTCTCCCGGCGACTCGACCTGCTGACCGAGAACCGGCCGCTCGGACCGACCGCCTTCCAGAAGGCGGTCGTGGGAGCCTCCCATGGCGGGTAGAGGCTCTCCTCAGCGGACGGGCGTCGCGCTGACCGTCGCCGCTCTGCTCGTGATGTCGATGACCGCTTGTGCAACGGAGAAGGAGGCGAGACCGGTGAGCACGATGAGTCCTCGGGAGGGTCGGGACCGGGTGGTGGAGTTCGTGCGGGACTCCGCGGGGCGGCTCGATGTGGAGGGGTGGTGGCCGCGGAGCGGCGCGGCCAGGCCCGATGTGTGCGGCCCCGGCGACCGGGTGAGCGGTGCGAGCTACAGCTACGCCTGGTGGGCCCCGGCGGGCACCGATGTCGAGGGGGATGCGCGGAAGGTCGCGGACTACTGGGAGTCGCTGGGGATGACGGTGAGAGTGACCGATTCGACTCCGCGCCCGACGGTCTACGGGCAGGGCGGACCGGTGCTGCGGGCGAGCTTCGTCACCGGCGCTGTCGAGGAGATGTACATGATCGGGGCGGAGATGCCGTGCGCGCCCGGCGATTTCGAATCACTCCTCCTCGAGGACGAGGCTCAGCGCGCGGCGGGCGCGGTCCTTCCGGGTGATGAAGGGGTCGTTCCGAAGCCGGATCCGTGGGACCTCCCACTCCAGTCCGATCCGTCGGGTTCCGGCTCGGAGGGATGAGCCGCCCCGTCCACCGCGTCCGGATCGGAGATGCCGACGTCGCTTCCGTTGCCGGGGGAGGGGTCGGCCTCAGCGCGGTGCGCCCACCAGCTGCGCGACGTGCACGACGAAGGCGCGGCGGCGGTCGCGCGTCTCCTCCCCGCCCCGGGAGGCGAAGGGGGTGAGGTGCCAGATCTCGCACAGGCCGAGGAGGGCGATGAAGAGGTCGTCGGCGGACCAGCTCGCGTCGACGACGCCGGCGCGCTGCCACTCGAGGACCCGGGCCTCGGGGGCGGGGACCCCGCCGAGCTGCTCGCCGGCCTCCTCCCAGACGCCGGCTCCCTCCAGGCGCGCCCACGTGAGCAGGCGCAGGAACTCCGGGTGCTCCCACACATGGTCGAACATGCGGCCCGCGAGGTCGGGGAGGTCCGCCGCCTCGGCGAGGAGCGTCTCGTCGAGAGCGCCGAGCGCCTCGACGACGGTCGCGACGAACAGGCCGCGCTTGCCGCCGTAGTAGGCGTAGAGCCGCTCCTTGTTCAGACCCGCCGCCGCGGCCACGCGGTCGACCCGGGCGCCCGCGAAGCCGTGGGCGGCGAACTCGACGGAGGCCGCGCGGAGGATCCGCTCGCGCGCGGGCAGCGCCGCATCGGATGTCGGCTCCATGGTTCACCTCCGGGCGCTCGAACGATACACTCTTCTTCGCCCAACCAACTGGTTGGGGTGGTTCGGCCCCGATGACGCGGCTCGGATCCGGACCCGCCGGTCCCGCTCCGCTCCGTGTGAAAGGCCGCCATGCCCTCCCCGTCCGCTCCCTCCTCCGCCCGCCGCTGGTGGGTGCTCGTGATCCTCGCGCTCACGCAGCTCGTCGTCGTGCTCGACGGCACCATCGTCACGATCGCCCTCCCCGCCGCGCAGGCCGACCTCGGCCTCACCGACGTCGAGCGCCAGTGGGTCGTCACCGCCTACGCCCTCGCGTTCGGCGCGCTCCTGCTCCTGGGCGGCCGCATCGCCGACTACACCGGCCGCAAGCGCACGTACCTGATCGGGATGATCGGCTTCGGCGCGGCCTCCGCCTGGGGCGGCCTCGCCACCTCCGGCACCGAGCTGATCGCCGCCCGCGGGCTGCAGGGCGCCTTCGCCGCGCTGCTCGCCCCGGCCGCTCTGGCCCTCCTCACCGTCTCCTTCCCCTCCGGCCGCGAGCGGGGCACGGCCTTCGCCGTCTTCGGAGCGGTCGCCGGAGCGGGCGCCGCCGTCGGCCTCGTGCTGGGCGGGCTGCTCACCGAGTTCGCCGACTGGCGCTGGTGCCTCCTCGTCAACGTCCCCGTCGTCGTGGTCGGCGCGATCGCCGGCCAACTGCTCGTCACCGAGAGCCGCGCGGAGGGGCGCAACCGCTTCGACGTCGCCGGGACGATCACCGTCGCGCTCGGGCTCGCGAGCGTCGTCTACGGCTTCACCCTCGCCGAGCAGGGCTGGCTCCGCGTCGACACCCTCGGCTTCCTCCTCGTCGGCGTGCTGCTGCTGGCACTCTTCGTGCGGATCCAGGCCCGCTCCGACCACCCGTCGCTGCCGCTGCGCATCGTCGCCGACCGCGTCCGCGGCGGAGCATTCCTGGTCCAGGCGATCGTCGGCAGCGTGATGATCGGCTCCACCCTCTACCTGACCCTGCACCTGCAGCTGGTCCTGGGCCTGCCGCCGCTCGAGGCGGGCCTGGCCAATCTGCCGATGACGGTGACGATCATGATCGTCGCCGGAGTCGCCGCCAAGCTGCTGCCGCGCACCGGCCCGCGCGTGCTGATGATCGTCGGCCCGCTGATCGCGGCGGCCGGGCTCCTCTACCTGAGCCGCATCACCCCCGACGGCGGCTACCTCCTCGAGGTGCTGCCCGCGCTGATCCTCCTGGGCGTCGGCATGGCGATGGTCTTCGTGCCGCTGCAGAACCTCGCGCTCACCGGAGTCGCGGCCCACGACGCCGGTGCCGCCGGAGCGACCGCGAACGCCGCCATGCAGATCGGCGGCTCGATCGGGCTGTCGATCTTCACGACCCTCTACGCGGGAGTCGCGGGTGAGCAGCAGTCGCCGGTCGCCTTCGTCGACGGCTACTCCGCGGTCTTCGTCGCGGCCGCGATCGGGCTGGTCGTGGCCTCCGTCGTCGCCGTCGCGATGATCCGGGTGAAGAAGGAGGAGTTCCTCGCTCAGGCTCCGAAGGAGGCCGTCGCCCACCTGGGCTGATCCCGGCCTAGGCTCGGAAGCGCCATGCAGCCACTGACCGAGACCGAGATCCGCGAGTCCTTCGTCAACGCCTCCCGCAAGGAGGTCGCCGACCTCGCGCTGCCGAAGGACTTCGACGCGCTGGACTGGTCGGTCATCGACCATCTCGGCTGGCGCGACCGGAGGATGGGCCGCCGCGCCTACGTCGTCGTGCCGCTGGAGGAGCGCCTCGTCGGGGTCCTGCTCACCCAGGCCGACGCCCTGCCGCGCTCGCGGGCGCAGTGCTCGTGGTGCCGCGACGTGCAGCTCCCGAACGACGTCGTCTTCTTCGGGGCGCGGAAGGCCGGAGCGGCCGGGCGGGCGGGGGACTCGCTCGGCACGCTCGTCTGCTCCCGCTTCGAGTGCTCGGTGAACGTGCGGCGGCGCCCGTCGGTGGCCTACATCGGGTTCGACCTCGAGGCGGCGCGAGCGCAGCGGATCGCGACTCTGCGGGCGCGCACCGAGGGCTTCGCGCGCGAGGTGCTCGGCGAGGCGTGACCGCGCTCAGCGGCGCGTTGACGCGCGCACGTGCATCCGCTCGCCCTGGCGGCCGAAGAGGCTGAGGAACTCGACCTGCTGCTCGTCGGCGCGGCCGAACCAGTGCGGCACCCGGGTGTCGAACTCGGCGGCCTCGCCGGCCGGCAGCACCAGATCGTGCTCGCCGAGTCGCAGGCGGAGCCGCCCGCTCAGCACGTAGAGCCACTCGAAGCCCTCGTGAGCGCGCTGCTCCGCCGGCTCCGTCACCGACCCGGCCGGGAGCGTGTGCTTGAACGCCTGGAGCGCACCCGCGTCGCGGCTGAGCGGCTGGATGAGCATGCCGTTCCGGCGCAGCGGCCGGCCGTGCACGCGGGGATCCTCCGGCGCGGCGCCGACGAGCTCGTCGAGCGGCGCCCCGAGGGCGCGGGCGATCGGGAGGAGCAGCTCCAGCGTCGCGCGACGGCCTCCGCTCTCGAGGCGCGAGAGGGTGCTCGCCGAGATGCCGGTCTCGGCCGCGAGGGACGCGAGCGTGCGGTCGCGGCGGGTGCGCAGGCGCCGGAGCCGCGGTCCGACGGCGGCGACGATCTCGTCGTCGGAGGGGGCGGGAGGGGTCT
>NZ_PSUV01000012.1:0-116559 GCF_002931985.1 Rathayibacter sp. AY1H2
GGGGGGCGGGGGGAGGGGGAACGCGTCATCGCAGGACTTTCTCGAGTGGCCGGCGGGGGCCGGAAGAGGGGGTACTCGATGCTCGCACGGCGGACGCACGAGTGGGACCGGAACGGGGGCCCTCCGTCTGGGGGACGCGCGGGAGCTGAGGTCCTCCGCGGGTCAGAGCGCCGGGAGAGGCCGCCTGAGAGCGTCCAGCCGCTTCCGCCAGGCGTCCAGGCGGCCCGGCTCCGCGGCGAGCGCCGGTCCGTCCGCCCAGGCGGTCGCCAGCCGCAGACCGTGCAGGGCGTTGGCCGTCCAGACCTCACGGCCCTCGAGCGACTCCGGCTCGGCCGGGGCCTCGATCACGTCCACGCCGAGCGCGCCGGCGAGCACCGAGACGGTGCGAGCCGTCACGCTGCGCACGCGGGTGCTCGTCGCCGGAGGGACGACCAGCGCGTCGCCCAGCCACCACAGGATCGCGCTGCTCGCTCCGTCGATGACGGCGCCCTCGGCGTCGAGTAGCACGGCCTCGTCCGCTCCCGCGGCGTGCGCGCGCGTCCGCAGGAGGGCGAGACGTGCGATGTCCGGCCCCTTCCAGGACGGTGTCCGGCGCGGATCCACGGGGCTCGTCCACAGCACCACGGAGCGGGTCGTCGGCGGGGCGGATCGCAGCCGGAGCCGCAGGGCGCCTCCCGAGAGCTCGACGCGGGGGAAGGAGCGGCCCTCGCGGGGCAGGGCGGCGATCGCGGCGTGGAGGAACGGCTCGACGTCCGGGTGCCCGCCCGCCGAAGCGACGGAGGCGGCGAACCGCTCGCGGTGCAGGTCGAGCCCGCGGACGCGTCCCTCGTCCACCAGCCAGGAGTCGGCCGCGTCCAGGGAGGTGCCGGGCGGCTCGGGAACGCTCGTCAGGGCCCGCCCGTCCCACTCCCGAACCTGCTCGCCGTCCACGACCGCCTACGCTAGCCCAGTGGTCTCGGAGGATCGGCACGTCCGCTCGATCGAGCTGCCCTGGGTCGATCCGGAGCTCGCGCACCACGCCCTGTTCGCCACGGCCGAGGCGTCGTTCTGGCTCGACTCGGGCCTCGGAGCGACGAGCGGCCGCTCCTACCTCGGCGCGTGCGCCCGCGGGGACGTGCTCCTCGTCGAGGCCGGCGGCGACGTGGCGGCGGCGCTCGCCGCGGTCGACGACGAGGCCCCCGCGGGCGACCGCGCGCTCGGCCGCTACGGCTGGATCTCCTACGAGGCGGGAGCCGCCTCCGTCTCCCTGCCCTCGGCGCCGACCGGCCCCGCGGATCCGCCGGCCCTCGCCCTGCTCCGGGGCGACCCCGTGCTCGAGTTCGACCACGGCACCCGGACCGTCCGCCTGGTCGCCACGGGAGACGTGCAGGAGCTCACCGCGCGCCTGCTCGAGCTCGTCGGCGCGCCCGCACCCGCGGACCCCGCGGATCCCGAGCCCGCCGGCGACCCGGTCCGCCGCCACTCCGCCGCCGAGTACACGGCGCTGATCGGCCGCTGCCAGGAGGCCATCCGCGCGGGGGACGCCTACCAGCTCTGCCTCACCGACGAGATCGTCGTCGAGGGCCGGTTCGATCCGGTCGAGGCGTACCGTCGCCTCCGCCGCTCCAGCCCGAGCCATCACGGCGGGCTGATCCGCCTCGACCCGCTCGCGCTCGTCAGCGCCTCGCCCGAGCGGTTCCTCACCGGCGGGGCCGACGGACGCGTCGCCACGCATCCCATCAAGGGCACGCGCCCCCGGGGCCGGGACGCCGACGAGGACCGCGCGCTCCGGGACGAGCTCGTGTCGAGCGTGAAGGAGCGGGCCGAGAACGTGATGATCGTGGACCTCGTCCGCAACGACCTCGCCCGGATCGCCGCCCCCGGCTCCGTCGTCGTCGACCGCCTGCTCGAGGTGGAGAGCTACCCGCACGTCCACCAGCTGGTCAGCGAGGTCTCGGCCCGCCGGGCGCCCGGCGTCGGGATCGCCGAGCTGATCGCAGCCCTCTTCCCGGCCGGCTCGATGACGGGAGCGCCCAAGCGCCGGGCCGTGGAGCTGCTGCGGGAGTGGGAGGGCGGTCCCCGCGGCGTCTACTCCGGCGCCTTCGGCCGCCTGGGCTCGGACGGCTCGCTGGACCTCGCGATGACCATCCGCACCCTCGTGCTCGACGGCGAGCGCGCCCGCCTGGGGACCGGCGGCGGCATCACCGCCCTCTCGGTGCCGGAGGAGGAGGTCGAGGAGACGCGGCTGAAGGCGCGGGCGCTCCTCGCGGTGCTGGGCGCCGCCGAGGAGTGAGCGGGCGCCGCGTTCGTCTGCCGTGCGCGCAGGGCCAGTAGGGTTGATGGTCGAACGCAGCCGCCCACGCGTGCGCGTTCTCCCCCTCCTTCAGAAGTGAGAAGCACCTGTGGCAGAAGACACCTCCCGGCAGACCGGCGCGAGCGACGAGGAGCGCTACGACTTCCGAGCGCTCCAGGAGAAGTGGCTCCCGATCTGGGAGGAGACGCGCCCGTTCGCGACGGACGACCCCGACGACAAGCGCCCCCGCAAGTACGTGCTCGACATGTTCCCGTACCCCTCGGGCGACCTGCACATGGGCCACGCCGAGGCGTACGCGCTCGGAGACGTGATCGCGCGCTACTGGCGCCAGCAGGGCTTCAACGTCCTCCACCCGATCGGCTGGGACAGCTTCGGCCTGCCCGCCGAGAACGCCGCGATCAAGCGCGGGCTGAACCCGGTCACCTGGACCTACGACAACATCGAGCAGCAGAAGCGCTCGATGAAGCGCTACGCCGCGTCCTTCGACTGGGACCGCGTGCTGCACACCTCCGACCCCGAGTACTACAAGTGGAACCAGTGGCTGTTCCTCAAGATGTACGAGAAGGGCCTCGCCTACCGCAAGGACAGCTGGGTCAACTGGGACCCGGTGGACCAGACGGTCCTGGCGAACGAGCAGGTCCTGGCGGACGGCACCTCCGAGCGCTCCGGCGCGGTCGTGGTCAAGAAGAAGCTCACGCAGTGGTACTTCAAGATCACCGACTACGCCGACCGGCTGCTCGACGACCTGAACCAGCTCGAGGGCTCCTGGCCGTCGAAGGTCATCGCCATGCAGCGCAACTGGATCGGCCGCTCCATCGGCGCCGACGTCGAGTTCGAGATCGAGGGCCGCGACGAGCGCGTCACCGTCTTCACCACGCGCCCCGACACGCTCTACGGGGCGACCTTCATGGTCGTCGCGCCCGACTCCGACCTCGCCTCCGAGCTGGTCGAGGGCTCCGAGCCCGCGATCCGCGACGCGTTCCGCAGCTACCTCGAGACGGTGCAGAAGTCGAGCGAGATCGAGCGCCTGACCGCCGACCGCCCCAAGACCGGCGTGTTCCTCGGCCGCTACGCGGTGAACCCCGTGAACGGCGAGCGGCTGCCGATCTGGGCCGCCGACTACGTCCTCTCGGACTACGGCCACGGAGCCGTCATGGCCGTG
This sequence comes from Rathayibacter sp. AY1H2, assembly GCF_002931985.1. NCBI lineage: Bacteria > Bacillati > Actinomycetota > Actinomycetes > Micrococcales > Microbacteriaceae > Rathayibacter > Rathayibacter sp. AY1H2. The sequence goes on from NZ_PSUV01000012.1 coordinate 3,456, forward strand.
CCCGCGCACGACCAGCGCGACCTCGACTTCGCCCGCGCCTTCGACCTGCCCGTGCGCGTGGTCGTCGACACCAACGCGTCCGTCACCGGGGCGATCCCGGTCATCCCGGAGGACCCGGAGGAGCTGGCCGCGCTCGAGAAGGAGTACTCGCTCGACCCCGCCACGACCGGCGAGGCGCTGACCGGCGACGGCCGCCTGATCAACTCCGGGCCGCTCGACGGGCTCTCCAAGCGCACCGCCATCGAGCGCGTCATCAGGATGCTCGAGGAGCGCGGCCGCGGCCGCTCGGCCAAGAACTACCGCCTGCGCGACTGGCTGATCTCGCGTCAGCGCTACTGGGGCACCCCCATCCCGATCATCCACGGAGCCGACGGCGAGCTCGTGCCGGTTCCCGAGGACCAGCTGCCCGTCGTCCTGCCCTCCACCGACGGTCTCGACCTGCAGCCGAAGGGCTCGTCGCCGCTCGGAGCGGCGGAGGACTGGGTGAACGTGCCGCACCCGGTGGACGGCTCGCCCGCCCGCCGCGACCCGGACACGATGGACACCTTCGTCGACTCCTCGTGGTACTTCCTCCGCTTCCTCTCGCCGAAGGACGACACGCAGGCCTTCGATCCGAAGCTTGCCGAGAAGTGGGCGCCCGTCGACCAGTACGTCGGGGGCGTGACGCACGCGATCCTGCACCTGCTGTACGCGCGCTTCATCACCAAGGTGCTGTTCGACCTGGGCTACGTGTCGTTCACGGAACCCTTCACGGCGCTGCTCAACCAGGGCATGGTGCAGATGGACGGCGCGGCGATGTCCAAGTCGAAGGGCAACATCGTCCGCCTCTCGGACCAGCTGGACGAGTTCGGCGTCGACGCCGTGCGCCTGACGATGGCGTTCGCCGGCCCGCCCGAGGACGACATCGACTGGGCCGACGTCTCGCCCGGCGGCAGCGCGAAGTTCCTCGCCCGCGCCTGGCGCCTGGCGAAGGACGTCACCTCGAGGCCCGACGTCGAGTGGAAGTCGGGCGACGCGGCTCTGCGCCGCCAGACCCACCGCTTCCTCGCGGAGTCCCCGTCGCTGATCGAGGCGTTCAAGTTCAACGTCGTGGTCGCGCGGCTGATGGAGCTCGTCAACGCGACCCGCAAGGTCGTCGACTCGGGCGCCGGGGCCGGGGACCCCGCGGTCCGCGAGGCGGTCGAGGTGGTCGCGATGGCTCTCAACCTGTTCGCGCCGTACACGGCCGAGGACATGTGGCACCGCCTGGGCTACGAGGGCACCGTCGCGCACGCGCTCTGGCGCAAGGCCGACCCGTCGCTGCTGGTCGAGGAGAAGGTCACGGCGATCCTGCAGGTCGACGGCAAGGTCCGCGACCGGCTCGAGGTCTCGCCGAAGATCTCCTCCGACGAGCTCGAGGAGAAGGCGCGGGCCACGGCCGGCGTCGCCCGGGCTCTCGTCGGCCGCGAGGTCGTGAAGGCGATCGTGCGGGCGCCGCGCCTGGTGAACCTGGTGACGAAGGCGGTCTAGCCGCCGATCCGTCACGACGGGGCTCCTCCTCTCGCGGGAGGGGCCCCGTCGTGCGTTCTGCGCCGGTGCTGCCCTCTCCTCCACAGGGAGGCGATCCGGCGGGCTCTCCCCGGATCGGCGTCGGCGGCCGCTCCGGGCGGGGACACGGGTCCTACCGTCGGCGGATGCCAGAGACCAGCGGGACGGACGACGAGCAGCTGACGGCGCTGCTGCGGCCTCGGCGCTCCCGCCCGCGCTGGCGCGTGGGAGTGGGAGCGGCGGTCGTGCTCGTCATCGGCGCCGCGGTGGTCGCGGTGCTGCTCGCGGGAGCACGGTCGAGCGGTCATGAGCGGGTCCTGGAGCCCGCCGTATCGACGAGCGCGCCCGCTGCTGCGGTGGTCGAGTCGCTGTACGTGCACGTGGCCGGGGAGGTCGCCTCTCCCGGGCTGTACGTCCTGTCGCCGGAGGCGCGGGTGGCGGACGCGGTCGCCGCCGCCGGAGGGTTCCAGGAGTCGGCGGAGCGCGCGGCGGTCAACCTGGCCCGGAGGCTCGTGGACGGCGAGCAGATCGTCGTGCCGGCCGTGGGAGCGGCGCCGGCCGCGGCGGGAGCGGCTCCGGGCGGGGCCGCTCCAGCAGGGGCCTCCGCCGCCGGATCCGTGCTGAGCCTGAGCACGGCGACGGCGGCCCAGCTGGAGGAGCTGCCCGAGATCGGCCCGGCGACCGCGAAGAAGATCGTCGCCCACCGGGAGGCGAACGGCCCGTTCTCCTCTGTCGACCAGCTGCTCGAGGTCCCCGGGATCGGCGAGAAGACGCTCGCCGCGTTCCGCGACCAGGTCGCGCCGTGAGGAGCGTGCGGGCGGCGGACCTGCGGCTCCTGCCGGCAGCGGTGGCCGCCTGGACCACCGCGTGGGCGGCCGGGATGCTGCCGGTCGCGGCAGTGCTCGACGGGGGCCTCTCGTGGTGCGCCGCGGGCTGGGTGCTGCTCGGGGCGGCGTGCGTCCTGCTCCGGCGCGGCCTCGGCGGGCGGCTGGTCGGAGCGGTGCTCGTCGGGGGCGCGGGTGCCGCCCTCGCCCTCACCTCCGTCGTCGCCGCGGCGCCCGGTGACCACCCGGCGTCGCTGCGGGAGGCACAGGAGGATCGCGCCCTCACCCCGGTCACCGTGCGCGTCGACACGGGTGCCCGACCGCTCGCGACCGGGGGAGTGTGGTTCGACGCGACGGCGCTGCGGGTGGGAGACGCGTCGACCGCGGCCCCCGTCCGCGTGCTGCTCGCCGATCCCGGCGGTCGGCTGCCGGTGGGCGCCGAGCTCGACCTGGAGGCGCGTGCTGCGGCGCAGGAGGCGCCCGTCGGCGAGGCGACGATGCTGAGGGCGGCGTCCGTTCAGGACCGGCGCGGTCCCGGGGGAGCGGCGGCCGTCGCGGAGGTGCTGCGCTCGCGCTTCCTCGAACGCGCGGCGCTGGTCGGCGGCGACGTGGCGGGGCTGCTGCCGGGCCTCGCGACCGGCGACACGTCCGCGCTCGACGCGGGGCTCGAGGAGGCGATGCGCACCGCGTCGCTCACCCACCTGACCGCCGTCTCGGGCGCCAACTGCGCCGTGGTGGTGGTCGCCGGCTGGACGATCGCGGCGCTCCTCGGCGCCGGGCGCCGCCTCCGGACCGTCGCCGCCCTCGCCCTGCTCGCCGGCTTCGTGGTGCTGGTGACCCCCGAGCCGAGCGTGGTGCGGGCCGCCGTGATGGCGACGGTGGTCCTCCTCGCGCGGCTCGGGCGTCGCTCCGGAGCGGCCGTGCCCGCCCTGCTCGCGACCGTCGTCGTGCTCGTGGCCGCCGACCCCTCGATCGCGGGGAGGCTCGGCTTCGTGCTGTCCGTCCTCGCCACCGCCGGACTCCTGCTGCTCGCCGAGCCGATCGCGGGCGCTCTCGGTCGAGTGCTGCCCCGGCCTCTCGCCCTGCTGCTCGCGGTGCCGACCGCGGCGCAGCTCGCCTGCCAGCCCGTGCTGCTGCTCGTGGACCCGTCGGTGCCGGTGTACGGAGTGCTCGCCAACCTGCTCGCCGAGCCCGCGGCACCCGCCGCGACCGGGCTCGGGCTCATCGGCTGCCTGCTCGCCCCCTGGTGGCCCGGAGCCGCCGACGCTGCGATCCGGCTCGCCGCCGTCCCCGCCTGGTGGATCGCCTCGATCGCCCGCGCCGTCGACTCGTGGCCCGCCCCGAGGATCGCCTGGTGGCCCGGAGTAGGAGGAGCGCTCACGCTCACCGTGCTGACCCTGCTCGCCCTCGTGCTGGTCACGCAGTCGCCGCGGCTCGCGCGGGTGCGCCGGATCGCCGCCGTCGGGCTGGCGTGCGCGATCGCCGCCGCCGGCGGCACCACCGTCGCCACGCCGCTCCTCCGCGCCGCCTCGGTTCCCGAGGACTGGCGTGTCGCGATGTGCGACGTCGGGCAGGGCGACGCGGTCCTCCTCCGCGGAGACGCGGGCGTGCTGCTCGTCGACACGGGGCCCGAGCCCGCACCGCTCGAGGCCTGCCTCCGCCTGATGGGAGTGGACCGGATCCCGCTGCTGGTGCTCACTCACTACGACCTCGACCACGTCGGCGGGCTCCACGCCGTCCTCGGACGGACCGATGCCGCGCTCGTCGGGCCCGCCGCGGGCCGCGACGACGAGCGCGACCGGGCGGCGCTCACCGGCGCCGGGGTCGCCGTGCAGGAGGCGGTCCGCGGCGACAGCGGCGCGCTCGGCTCGCTGCGCTGGCGGGTCGAGTGGCCGGAGCGGCGGAGCGCGCTGCGGGGCAACGAGGCGAGCGTGACCCTCCGGGTCGACATCGGCGCGGACGCCCGCGGCGGCCCGCTCTCCGTCGCACTCCTGGGCGACCTCGGCGAGCAGGAGCAGGGGCGCGTCTCCCGACTGCCGGTCGGCCGGGTCGACGTCGTCAAGGTCGCGCATCACGGCTCCGCCGACCAGTCGCCCGCCCTCTACGACGCGCTCGGCGCGAGCGTCGGGCTGATCTCCGTCGGGGCGGAGAACGACTACGGGCATCCGAATCCGTCGCTCCTCGCTCTGCTGGCCGAGCGCGGGGTCGAGGCGCTGAGGTCGGATGTCGAGGGTACGGTCGTGCTCGCGTCCCGCAGCGACGGGATCGCGGTCTGGGTGAGCGGCGCGACGGCTCCCGCGGCGGCCTCGGGGCGCCGTGAGCGGGCCGTAGGGTGGAGGGCGCTCGGACGGGCGCGGCACGGAAGGACACGGCATGGCAGGCAGGGCCCCGGCGCGCGCGAAGGCAGCGCCCTCGAAGGCGGCGATCCCGCAGCTCGCCTGGAACCAGACCCGGCCGGCGCCGATCGTGCTGATCACCGGCCCGGAGCAGTTCCTCGCCGACCGCGCGCTGCGCTTCCTCCGCGAGTTCCTCCGGGCCGAGGACCCGAGCCTCGAGGTCAGCGACATCGACGCCGGCGGCTACGCGCCGGGGGAGCTGCTGACGCTCGCGAGCCCGTCCCTCTTCGACGAGCCCCGCCTCATCCGCGTCTCGAACGTCGAGAAGTGCACGGACGCGTTCCTCCTCGAGACCCTCGACTACCTCTCGGCGCCCGCGGACGGGGCGACCCTGGTGCTCCGCCACGGCGGCGGCAACCGGGGCAAGAAGCTCCTCGACGCCATCCGCTCGGGCACGGGCGGCGGCATCGAGATCGTCTGCGCCGAGCTCAAGCGCGAGAGCGACAAGGTCGACTTCGCGATCGCCGAGTTCCGCACCGCCGGCCGCACGGCGACCACCGGTGCCGTCCGAGCCCTGGTGTCTGCCTTCTCCGACGACCTCGACGAGCTCGCGTCGGCGTGCCAGCAGCTGCTGTCCGACGTCACCGGCGAGATCACCGAGGCGACCGTCGCGAAGTACTACGGCGGCCGCGTCGAGACCACGGCCTTCACCGTCGCCGACTCCGCGATCGCGGGCCGTCACGGCGAGGCGCTGCTCGGGCTCCGCCACGCCCTCGCCTCCGGTGCCGACCCGGTACCGATCGTCGCCGCGTTCGCGAGCAAGCTGCGGACCATGGCGAAGGTCGCCGGCTCGCGCGAGGGCTCGGGCCAGGTCGCCTCGCGTCTGGGCCTCGCTCCGTGGCAGGTGGACCGGGCCCGGCGCGACCTGCAGGGCTGGACCGGCGAGGGCCTCGGCACCGCGATCCTGATGGTCGCCGACGCCGACGCGAACGTGAAGGGCGCCACCCGCGACCCCGTCTACGCCCTCGAGCGCATGGTCTCCGTCGTCTCCGCCCGGGGCCTCTGACCCGCCCGAAAGGCCCTGCGCCCGCGATCCGCACCGACCTCGTCCTCGGCGGTTCTCGGTACGCCGCTCCGCGGCTGCTCGACCAGCAGCGAAGGGTTCACCTCCGCTCGCAGGCTCGCACCGCGGCCGACGAAGAGTCGGACGACGACCTCGCAGGGTCACCGGCGACCCGCGTGTCAGCGGATCGTCGTACCCGGAACGGAACCCGCTCCTCCCACTGCGACCATGCGCGGAAGCCGACTGCGCGACGGGCGACGAGGCACGAGGAGCCCGTCGAGATCGGTGCGGGTCACCGGCGATCCGCGTGCGAGCGGATCGTCGTACCCGGAACGCAGGACTCTCCTCCCACCGCGACCACCCCTGTAAGCCGACCGCGCGACGGCCGACGAGGAACGAGGAGCCCGTCGAAGACGGCACAGCTCACCGGCGATCCGCGTGTCAGCGGATCGTCGTACCCCGAAACGCTCTCCGCGCCTCCCCCCGCGACCCTCCGCGGTAGCCGACCGGGCCGCAGCCGATCGAGAGCCGGACGATGCCTTCGTAGGGTCACCGGCGATCCGCGTGCGAGCGGATCGTCGTACCCGGAACGAAACCCGCTCCTCCCACCGCAACCAAGCGCGGAAGCCGACTGCGCGACGGGCGACGAGGCACGAGGAGCCCGTCGACCGCGAAGCGGAAACGACGAAGGGCCCGGCCAGAGGCCGGACCCTTCGTCGTTGCAGCTTCGCGCAGTACTACAGCGCGGCGACCTGCTTCGCGATGGCCGACTTGCGGTTCGCGGCCTGGTTCTTGTGGATGACGCCCTTGCTGGCGGCCTTGTCGAGCTTCTTGGCGGCGAAGGCGAGGGCGGTGCCGGCCTTCTCGGTGTCGCCGGCGGCGATGGCGGTGTGGACCGAGCGGATGGCGGTCTTCAGCTCGCTCTTGACGGCCTTGTTGCGCTCGTTCGCCTTCTTGTTGGTGAGGTTGCGCTTGATCTGCGACTTGATGTTTGCCACGTGGATTACCTTCTTCTCGGATGTGCGTGTGTGCAGCCGGCTACTCGACGGAGTGCCCCTTCCGCGGGCGTCTGAACGCCCTGCGGTGCGACTGGAGGTCGCCGGCTTCTGATCACTCCACGCCTGCCGGGTGTCCGGAGGGGGAGCGCAAGCCAACAAGGAACTTTAGCGCACCCGTCGTCACCCTTCAACCGCGCCGCGCCCGCGGGTGCGGCGCCGTCCGGGTCGGGGCCGCCGGCGCGACACGCCAGGGGAGGCGGACCGCCGTGGCGTCTCGCGGTCCGGGCCCGCCGGTAACGTGACGCCGGTGCCCCGTCTCGCCGATCACCTCTCCGCGGTGCCGCCCTCGGGCATCCGCCACCTGTTCGAGATCGCGCTGCGGCTCGACGGAGTCACCCTCCTCGCGGTGGGCGAGCCCGACGTGCCGACCGCGCCGCAGATCATCGAGGCGGCCCGGGCGGCGTGGGCGGCCGACGACACCCGCTACGGGCCCAACGGCGGAGTCCCCGAGCTCCGGCGCGCCCTCGTGGAGAAGCTGGCGCGAGACAACGGCATCGAGGCGGACGTCGAGCAGGTGTGGGTGACCGTCGGCGCCACGCAGGCGCTGCACCAGGCGATGACGCTCCTGCTCGGGCCCGGCGACGAGGTGCTCATCCCCGACCCGGGCTACACCGTCTTCACGACCAACGCGCGGACCATCGGCGCCGTCCCCGTGCCGTACACGCTGCGCGCCGAGAACGCCTTCCTCCCCGATCCCGAGGAGGTCGAGCGCCTGATCACCGACCGGACCCGCGTCCTGATCGTCAACAGCCCGTCCAACCCGCTCGGCGTGGTGTTCCCGAGGGAGGTCCTCGAGCGCCTGCTCGACATCGCCCGGCGCCACGACCTGTGGGTGCTCAGCGACGAGGTCTACGAGTACTTCACCTACGGGCGCCCGCACGTGAGCCTCGCGGCGATCGCGCAGGAGCGCGGGGACGACGCCGATCGCGTCCTCAGCGTCTTCTCCTTCTCGAAGACCTACGCGATGACCGGCGTCCGCGTCGGCTACCTCGTGACGCCTCCCGGCTTCACGTCGATCATGGTCACGGTGCAGGAGGCGGCGATCAGCTGCGTCGCCACTCCGGACCAGCGCGCAGCCCTCGCCGCTCTGACCGGGCCGCAGGACGCGGTGGCCGCCGCCTCCGACCACTACCTCGCCAACCTGCGGCTCGCGACGGGCGTGCTCGACGAGCGGGGGATCGCCTACCGCGAGCCCGAGGGCGCGTTCTACCTGTGGATCGACATGGCGCACGCGACCGGCGGGGACGTCGCCTCCTGGGTCGAGTCGTTCCTCCTCGAGACCCTCGTCGCCGTCGCTCCCGGCAGCGCCTTCGGCCGCACCGGCGAGGGCTGGATCCGCGTCTGCCTCGCCGCTGACCCCGCCGCGCTGGAGCACGGGCTGCGCGCCCTCCCGGCCCCGGTGCGCGGATGAGCGCCGCCGAGGTGCTGGTCCGGCGCGTCCGGGCCCAGGAGTACGACGAGGTCTCGCGCCTGCGGCTCGCCGCCTACGCCCACGACTACGAGCTGGGGGAGGAGTACGCCGCCGACGTCGCCGCGGTCGCCCGGCACGACGTCGAGGGCGAGGTCTGGGTCGCCGTCGAGGGCGACGGGCGGATCCTCGCGACGGTCACCACTGCGCGCCCGGGCGCGAACCTGTACGAGCTCGGCCGCCCCGGCGAGCTGGACTGGCGGCTGCTCGCCGTCGCCCCGGAGGCACGCGGGCGGGGTCTCGGGCGGCTGCTCACCGAGTTCGTCGTGATGCTCGCCGCCGAGCGGGGCCTCCAGCGGGTCGTGATGAACAGCGGCACGCTGATGACCACCGCGCACGCCCTCTACGAGAGCATGGGCTTCGTCCGCCTCGGCGAGCGGGAGAACCCGCCCGGCGTCGAGCCCACCCGCACCTACGGACTCGATCTGTAGCCGCCGGTCCCGGCCTCCGCCGCCGGGCATGGGACACTGGTCCCACGATGTCTCCACGTGCACACTCCGGGCTCGAGCCCGCCGCGACCGATCCGGCGTCCATCCGCAACTTCTGCATCATCGCCCACATCGACCACGGCAAGTCCACCCTCGCCGACCGGATGCTCGGCATCACGGGTGTCGTCGAGGACCGGGCGATGCGCGCGCAGTACCTCGACCGCATGGACATCGAGCGCGAGCGCGGCATCACGATCAAGTCGCAGGCCGTGCGGATGCCGTGGGAGCGCGACGGGCGCACGTTCGCCCTGAACATGATCGACACTCCGGGCCACGTCGACTTCTCCTACGAGGTCAGCCGCTCGCTGGCGGCCTGCGAGGGCGCGATCCTCCTGGTCGACGCGGCGCAGGGCATCGAGGCCCAGACGCTCGCGAACCTCTACCTCGCGCTCGAGAACGACCTCACGATCATCCCTGTCCTGAACAAGATCGACCTGCCGGCCGCGGACCCCGAGAAGTACGCGAAGGAGCTCGCGAGCCTCATCGGCGGCGACCCGGACGACGTCCTCCGCGTCTCCGGCAAGACCGGCATGGGCGTCGAGGCGCTGCTCGACCGCGTCACCGAGCTCATCCCGCCGCCCGTCGGCGACCCCTCCGCCCCTGCGCGCGCCATGATCTTCGACTCCGTGTACGACGCCTACCGCGGGGTCGTCACCTACGTCCGGATGATCGACGGCAAGCTCTCGCCGCGCGAGAAGATCCAGATGATGTCGACCCGCGCCACGCACGAGATCCTCGAGATCGGCGTGTCGAGCCCCGAGCCCGTCGCGACGCAGGGTCTCGCGGTCGGCGAGGTGGGATACCTGATCACCGGTGTGAAGGACGTGCGCCAGTCGAAGGTCGGCGACACCGTCACCACGGCGTCCAAGCCCGCGACGCAGGCGCTGCCCGGCTACACCGAGCCGCTCCCGATGGTCTTCTCGGGCCTGTACCCGATCGACGGCAGCGACTACCCGGACCTGCGCGAGGCCCTCGACAAGCTCAAGCTCTCGGACGCGGCGCTCGTCTACGAGCCCGAGACGTCGGTGGCGCTCGGCTTCGGCTTCCGCTGCGGGTTCCTCGGCCTCCTGCACCTCGAGATCATCACCGAGCGCCTGCAGCGCGAGTTCGGTCTCGACCTCATCACCACGGCGCCCTCGGTCATCTACGAGGTCTCGACGGAGGACAAGAAGACCGTCACCGTCACGAACCCGAGCGAGTTCCCCGTCGGCAAGATCGCCGCCGTCACGGAGCCGATCGTCAAGGCCGCGATCCTCGCGCCGAAGGACTACGTCGGCACGATCATGGAGCTCTGCCAGAGCCGCCGCGGGACCCTGATCGGCATGGAGTACCTGGGCGAGGACCGGGTCGAGATCCGCTACCACATGCCCCTCGGCGAGATCGTCTTCGACTTCTTCGACAACCTCAAGTCCAAGACCGCCGGCTACGCCTCGCTCGACTACGAGCCCGCCGGCTCGCAGGAGGCCGACCTCGTGAAGGTCGACATCCTGCTGCAGGGCGAGCAGGTCGACGCGTTCAGCGCGATCGTGCACCGGGAGAAGGCCTACGCCTACGGCGTGCTGATGACGGGGCGCCTGCGCAAGCTGATCCCGCGTCAGCAGTTCGAGGTGCCGATCCAGGCCGCCATCGGCGCCCGGATCATCGCCCGCGAGTCGATCAGCGCGATGCGCAAGGACGTCCTGGCCAAGTGCTACGGCGGCGACATCACCCGCAAGCGCAAGCTCCTCGAGAAGCAGAAGGAGGGCAAGAAGCGGATGAAGATGGTCGGCCGCGTCGAGGTCCCCCAGGAGGCGTTCATCGCCGCGCTCTCGGGCGACGTCGAGACCAAGGACAAGAAGTAGGACTCCTCCAGCGGAGGCGCACCCCCCGAGAGGGGACCTGCGGTGAGGGGCCATTGCGGCGCCGATCACTTCCCAGGTAGCTTTCGAGCGCTGGACGCGGCTGCGGATCGAGGACGATCCGCTCGGGGGCTGGAGCGTCGACGGTCGGCCCTCTCATCACGATCAAGGGGGAAGCCCGTGGACTCTGCACGCACGAGGAAGCACTGGATCAGATCGGGGGCGGCGCTGCTGGGCGTCGCAGCGGTGACGGCGGGATCGCTCGTCGCCGCCGCACCCGCATCAGCCGCGAGCCGTGAGGTGCAGGCGTCGCCCGCGCCCTTCGTCTGGGAGGACATCGACCAGTTCGGCGTCGCGAAGGGCCTGTCCGTCTCCTCCGACGCGGAGACCATCACCGTCGAGCTCCCGGCCGCGAGCGCGTCCGCCGGGTTCACGGAGTGGTCGCACCCGGGGTACGAGACCGTGGACTGGCGCCTCAGCACCAGCGATGCCGACTTCGTGTCGGGCTCCTCGGCTGTAGACGCCGCCGCCAACACCATCGAGATCCCGCTCGAGCGCACGGTGGGCTCGTTCGAGCAGCCCGCGGTGAGGCTCGACCTCACCGCGGAGGCGCCGCAGGCGGACGACGCCTATGTCCCCCCGGCGCTCGAGTCCACGACGGGCTTCGACCTCAGCGTCACCGCCGGCCTGACCGTCGCTCCGGCGAGCGGCGAGGACGCGGCCGTGGTCGACCTGTCCGCGACCACTCCGAGCTCGACCCGCCACGACGGCGTCTTCTGGGCCGGCGGCGGCAGCCTGACCGACGCGGGCGCCGGCGACGTCGTCGTCGTCGAGACGGGCGTGCCCGGCTTCTTCGGCACCTCCGTCCGGGCCACCGTCGGAACGGACGGCACCCCGGCGCTCACCGCCCCCGCTAAGGTCCTCGACGACGGCTCGTCGGTCGCGGTGAAGCCGAACCAGGACTTCTACGACCGGTACCAGAACTTCGGCGACACTTCGCTCACGGGCGCTCCCTCCATCCGCGTCACGGGAGCCGGCCGCGGTGTCGAGCAGCCGGCGGGCTCCGCCTTCGTCGTCCGGGTGCCCCTCAGGGTCGTCGCGTCGACGACTCCGCCGACCACCGGGCCGACCCCTGGCAACGGTCCGACGGTGACCCGCCTCGCGGGCACCGATCGCCAGGGCACCGCCGTCGAGATCTCGAAGGCGACCTTCGACACCCCCGGCGTCCCCGTCGTCTACATCGCCACCGGCGCGAACTTCCCCGACGCGCTCAGCGCCGGTCCCGCCGCCGCGAAGCAGGGCGGCCCGCTCCTCTTGGTCGACCGCGACTCGGTGAGCCAGGTCGTGCGCGACGAGCTCACCCGTCTCAAGCCCCAGCGGATCGTCGTCGTCGGCTCCGACCTCAGCGTCAGCGACGCCCTCGCGACCGACCTCGGCCAGTACGCGAACGGGAGGGTCTTCCGCCTCGGAGGCACCGACCGCTACGACACGTCGCGGAAGATCATCGAGAGCGCCTTCGGCACCTCGCCGAAGGGGGCTTGGCTCGCGACCGGCGAGAAGTTCCCCGACGCGCTCAGCGCCACCGCCGCCGCGGGCAAGAACTCCGCCCCCGTCGTCCTCGTGAACGGCGGCCTCCCGGCGGCCGACCCGACCACTGTCGGGATCCTGACGCGGCTCCGGCCGCCGGTGCTCACCATCGCGGGATCCGAGCTGTCGGTCAGCGCCGGCATCCAGAACTCCCTCACGGTGCCGGCCGGACCGGTCGTCACCCGCATCGGCGGGGTCGACCGCTACGACACCTCGGAGCAGCTCAACCTGGCGGCCTTCCCCCGCGGGTCGAAGACCGTGTTCCTGGCCACCGGAGAGAACTTCCCCGACGCCCTGGCGGGAGCCGCGGCCGCCGGGGGCACGGGGAGCCCCCTCTTCGCCGTGCCCCCGACCTGCGTGCCGGTCAAGGTGCTGCAGGACATCAAGGCCGGCGGAGCGACGAGCGTCGTCCTCCTCGGCGGCACCGGCACCCTGTCCGACGCCGTCGCGAAGCTGACTCCCTGCAGCTGACCCGACCCGCACCACGACGAGGGCCCTCCTCCCGCTCCGGCGGGGGAGGGCCCTCGGTCGTTCCCGGCTCGGGACGCCGACGGTCGGATACGCTGGGTCGGATGGACAGCACCACCCGGCGCGCGGACTCGACGCGCGCCGCGCTCGAGGAGTCCGGGAAGAAGGTCGGGACGTGAGCATCCGCCGCTCCAACTTCGAGGGCCAGCCGCAGGTCACCTACGCGGCCGTCGGCGGCACTCTGGCACCCGACCTGCTCGAGTACCCGCCGGACGGCTTCACGGCCGAGCGCTTCGAGGCCCGTCTCGGCTCGGGCGACGAGCGCTTCGCCATCACCACCGCCTCCCTGATGACCTGGGGCGTGCAGCGCGGCAGCGGCATCGAGGTGACCGACATCACCAGCGGCAGCGGCGTGCAGTACACCGGCGTCAACTTCGACGCCGCGGGCACCCCGATCGACCTCGTCAGCCGGCCGACGGAGGAGCACTTCGCTCCCGACGGCACCCCCTACATCACCGCCGGCGTGACCGCCGTGCTCCGCGTGACCCTGCTCGGCCGCGTCTTCGACGCCCCGGTCCGCGTGGTCTACGTCGTCGACGAGCCCGACCAGGTCGGCTTCGCCTACGGCACCCTCGAGGGCCACCCCGAGAGCGGCGAGGAGTCCTTCGTCGTCGAGAAGCGCGCGGACGACTCGGTCTGGCTCGTCATCCGGGTCTTCTCGCGACCCTCCACCCGCCTCTACCGCCTGGGCGCGCCGGTGCTGCGCGCCGTGCAGAAGCGCCAGGTCGCCAAGTACCTGCGCGCGCTGCTGCCGGCGCGCGTCAGCTGACGTGGGGAGCGCCCTCCCGATCGCCGATCCTGCTCCGCTCGACGGCGGACTGCCCGCGTCCGTCGTCGACGGCGTGGAGCAGCGCGACCTCGGCCTCTACGTGCACGTGCCGTTCTGCCGGGTCCGCTGCGGGTACTGCGACTTCAACACCTACACGGCGACCGAGCTCCGCGGGGCGAAGCAGCAGGACTACGCCGACGAGGCGATCACCGAGATGGCTCTCGGTGCCGAGGTGCTCGAGCGCGCGGGCCTGCCCCGGCGCCCCGCCCGCACGGTCTTCTTCGGCGGCGGGACGCCCACCCTCCTGCCCGCCGGCGACCTGGTGCGGATGCTGGACGGCCTCCGCACCCACTTCGGGGTCGCGCCCGACGCTGAGATCACCACCGAGGCGAACCCGGACTCCGTCGATGCCGCCTACCTCCGCGCGCTGGCCGAGGCGGGCTTCACCCGCGTCAGCTTCGGGATGCAGTCGGCCGTGCCGCACGTCCTCGCCACGCTCGAGCGCACCCACGACCCGGAGCGGGTCCCGCTCGTGGTCGAGTGGGCGCGGGAGGCCGGCCTGCAGGTCAGCCTCGACCTCATCTACGGCACGCCGGGGGAGTCCCTCGCCGACTGGGAGCGGTCGCTCGACTCCGCGCTCGCCAACCGGCCGGACCACCTCTCGGCCTACGCCCTGATCGTGGAGGACGGCACGAAGCTCGCCCGGCAGATCCGCCGCGGCGAAGTCGCGACCCCCGACGACGACCTCACGGCCGACATGTACGAGCTCGCCGACGCGCGCCTGGCCGCTGCCGGGTACTCCTGGTACGAGGTCAGCAACTGGGCCCGCGACGACGCCCACCGCTCCCGGCACAACCTCTCGTACTGGCTCGGCCACGACTGGTGGGGCGTCGGTCCCGGCGCGCACAGCCACGTCGGAGGCGTGCGCTGGTGGAACGTGAAGCACCCGGCGGCCTACGCCGACCGGCTGAGCACCGGTGCCTCGCCCGCTGCCGGGCGGGAGACGCTCGACGCGGGCACGCGGCGTGTGGAGGACGTGCTGCTGCGCTCGCGCCTGGCGGACGGGCTGCCCATCGACGCGATCGACGCCGATCGGCGCAGCGAGGTGGCGGGGCTCATCGCCGACGGCCTCGTCGACGGCCGGGCGGCGCTCGGCGGCCGGATCGTGCTGACCCTGCGCGGCCGTCTGCTGGCCGACGCGGTCGTGCGCCGCCTCACCGACGGCTGAGGCCGGATCCCGGGGCGGGCGACGCACGGCCGCCCCGGTTCCGCGGCTACTTGAAGAACGGGATGCTGAGCGGGTACGTGTAGTACTCGCCCGCGCTGGCGCGCACCGAGGCGATGATCGCGAAGACGATCACCAGGATCGGCACGACCAGGAACACGATGAAGCCGACGAGCACGAAGGACAGGATCGTCCCGGCGACGTAGGCGATCAGCGTCGTCAGGTGGAAGTTGAGGGCCGTCTTGGCGTGCGCCTCGAGGAACGGTCCGCGCCCCTTGAAGACCAGGAAGACGATCAGCGAGGGCAGGAAGCTGAAGAAGATCCCGGTCACGTGCGTGACGATCGCCCAGGTCTTCTCGTCCGCCGGGTTCAGCGGCGGAGCCGGGGTCCCGTAGACGGGGGGCGGGGGAGGGGTGGCCGACATGATGGTCTCCGTTCCGGCGGCGGCGACGGGCGTCCCCCGTGCGCTCGGCGTCCATCGTGGCATGCGGCGACTCCCTGCGCACCGGGCCGCGCGGGACCTCCTCCTCGGGGATGACGGGGCTCCTCCCCGCGGCCCTGCAGGAGTGCACCCCGGCCGATCCCCGCGCAACCCCGCCGGGCGGTCCGCCTCCCGGTTATGATTGGCACTCAGAGTTGCGGAGTGCCAGGCTCCGCGCGGCGTCAGCGCCGCAGACGGTCGTGCCCGCGGGCACTCGGAGTCCGGCGGGAGGTCGGTCGTATGGTCACGGAGCGCGGTCTCCAGGTCCTGCGCGTGATCGTGCAGGACTACGTGGCGAACCGGGAGCCGGTGGGCTCGAAGTCGATCGTCGAGCGCCACGCGTTCGGCGTGTCGGCCGCCACCATCCGCAACGAGATGGCCCAGCTGGAGGAGGAGGAGCTGATCGCGGCTCCGCACACGTCCTCCGGCCGCGTGCCGACCGACAAGGGCTACCGCCTCTTCGTCGACCAGCTCGCCGACCTCCGCCCGCTCACCTCCGCTCAGCGCCAGGCGATCGAGACGTTCCTCGGGCAGAGCCCGGACCTCGACGAGGTGCTGGTCAAGACCGTCCGCCTGCTCTCGCAGCTCACCAACAGCGTCGCGCTCGTGCAGTACCCGTCGTTCGGAGCCGCGCGGCTGCGCCACGTGGAGCTCGTCGCCCTCGCTCCCCGCCGCCTCCTGTCGGTGCTGATCACCGACACCGGCCGGGTCGACCAGCGCGTGCTCGAGACCCCGGAGGACGTGGACGACGCGCTCCTGGGCGAGATCCGCGCGAAGCTCAACACGGCCGTGCTGGGCCTCGGGCTCCAGCAGGCGGCCGAGACGCTCGGCTCCGTCGCGGAGCGCTTCAGCCCCGAGCGGCGCCACGTGCTGACGCCGATCGTGCAGACCCTGCTCGAGCAGGTCGGCGCCAACCGGCAGGACCGCCTGGTCATGGCCGGCGCCGCGAACCTCGTCCGCACCGAGGAGGACTTCTCGGGCAGCATCTACCCCGTGCTCGAGGCGATCGAGGAGCAGGTGGAGCTGCTGCGCCTCTTCGCCGAGATGACCCCGGACCCCCGGGGCATCTCGGTGCGCATCGGCCGCGAGAACGCGCCGTTCGGGCTGCAGGAGACCTCGGTGCTCACGAGCGGCTACAACACCGCGGGCGGCCAGGTCTCGCGCCTGGGCGTGCTCGGCCCGATCCGGATGGACTACTCCGGCAACATCACCGCGGTGCGCGCCGTCGCCCGCTACCTCTCCCGCCTCCTCGGCGAGGAGTAGGCCCGACCTCCCGGCCCCCGCCGGATCCCCCCGGTGCGCCGTGCCCGGCCCACCGACCCACGAACGAAGGACGAAGCCACCTGTGGCCGATCACTACGAAGTGCTGGGCGTCGACCGCGACGCCTCCGCCGACGAGATCAAGAAGGCGTACCGCCGACTCGCCCGCGAGCTGCACCCCGACGTCAACCCGAGCGCGGACGCCTCCGAGCGCTTCAAGCTCGTCACGCACGCCTACGACGTCCTGAGCGACGCCCAGCAGCGGGCGCAGTACGACCGCGGGCCCCAGGAGGGCTTCGGCGGCGGCGGCCAGGGCTTCGGCGGGTTCGGCGACATCTTCGAGACCTTCTTCGGGCAGGGCGCGCAGGGCTCGTCCCGCGGGCCGCGCTCCCGCCGCGAGCGCGGCCAGGACGCCCTGCTGCGCGTGGAGGTCTCGCTCGACGAGGTCATCTTCGGCACCCACCGCGACCTCGAGGTCGACACGGCGGTGCTCTGCGAGACGTGCCAGGGCTCGTGCTGCCAGCCCGGCACCTCGCCGGTGACCTGCGACATCTGCCACGGCTCCGGCCAGATCCAGCGCACGGTCCGCTCGCTCCTGGGCAACGTGATGACGGCGAGCCCCTGCGGCACCTGCCGCGGCTACGGCACCGTCATCGCGACCCCCTGCTCCACCTGCCAGGGCCAGGGACGCGTCCGCGCCCGCCGCACCATCCCCGTCGACGTCCCCGCGGGAGTCGACACGGGCCTGCGCCTGCAGATGCCCGGCAGCGGCGAGGTCGGCCCGGCCGGCGGCCCCAACGGCGACCTGTACCTCGAGATCAAGGTCAAGCACCACGACGTCTTCAGCCGCAACGGCGACGACCTGCTCTGCACCCTCGAGGTGCAGATGACGGACGCGATCCTCGGCTCCACGGCGTCGCTCAAGGCGCTCGACGGCGACATCGAGATCGAGATCAAGCCGGGCACGCAGAGCACCGAGATCGTCACGATCAAGGGACGCGGAGTCACGCGCCTGCGGGGCAGCGGACGCGGCGACCTCCGCATCGGCATCCAGGTCGTCACCCCGACGAAGCTGGGCCACCGCGAGCGGGAGCTGGTCCAGGAGCTCGCGAAGCACTACAAGCCGCAGAAGCCCGCGCTGACCCACTTCCAGCAGGGCCTCTTCTCGAAGCTCCGCGACCGCTTCCTGGGCTGAGCCCGTGGCGCACCACTACATCGACGAGTCGCTGGACTCCGGCGGCTTCGTCGTCGGGGGCCGGCTCGCGCTCACCGGCGCGGAGGCACGGCACGCCGCGACCGTCAGCCGGATCCGCGCGGGCGAGAGCGTCCGGGTCGGTGACGGGCGCGGACTCGTCGCGACCGCGGTCGTCGAGAGCGCGGAGCCGGCGCGAGTGGTGCTCGTCGTGGAGTCGGTGCAGGAGTCCCCGGTTCCGTCCCCGCGCCTTGTCCTCGTCCAGGCCCTCGCGAAGGGCGACCGCGACGAGCTCGCCGTGCAGGCGGCGACCGAGCTCGGGGTGGACGAGGTCGTCCCGTGGCAGGCCGCGCGGTCGATCTCGCGGTGGTCGGGCCCGAAGGAGGAGAAGGGGCGCGAGCGCTGGCGGGCCATCGTGCGCGAGGCGAGCAAGCAGTCGCTGCGCCCCCGGGTGCCCGAGGTCGCGCCGCTCGAGCAGGTGCGCGGTCTCGTCGCGCGCGCCGCGACGTCCCGCGTGCTGGTCCTCGAGCCCTCGGCGCAGGCGCGGCTCTCCCAGGTGGTCCCGGACGGACGCGACCTGGTGCTCGTCGTCGGGCCCGAGGGCGGCATCGCTCCGGAGGAGCTGCGGCTGCTCGCGGAGGCGGGCGCCGAGGCCGTCGCGCTCGGCGACTCCGTCCTGCGCACCTCGACCGCAGGTCCCGCTGCCATCGCCGTCCTCTCGGCCCGCCTGGGCCGCTGGTGACGCTCCTCCACAGCCGCCTCGGGGCGCCGGAGCAGGGTGCCGTGGGCGAACGCGGCGCCCGTCGCGCACGGGCCCCGTTTAAGATGAGTGCATGAGCGAACCCACCGTCTTCACGCGCATCGTCCAGGGCGAGATCCCGGCCGATGTGGTGTTCGAGAACGAGCGCATCCTCGCGATCACCGACATCGAGCCGAAGGCGCCCGTCCACCTCCTCGTCTTCCCGAAGACCCAGGAGCACGCCACGGTCGCCGCCCTCGCCGCCGCCGATCCCGCCCTGCTCGCCGAGATGGTGCAGGTCGCCCAGTCGCTCGCCGACGCCCACAGCAACGGTCAGTTCCGCCTCGTCTTCAACTCCGGCGAAGAGGCGGGCCAGACCGTGTTCCACGTGCACGCCCACGTCCTGGGCGGCCACCAGACGGAAGGCTCCCTTGCCACCGGTTGAGAACACGGGCGCGAGCCCCGACGAGCGTCCCGCCCCCGGCGCGGACGCGTCCGAGACGACGCGGCGCGTCGTCGCCGTCGACGGAGTCGCGATGGTGCGCCTCCTCGGACCCCAGGACCGCCTCATCCGAGCGGTCGAAGGACGATTCCCCGATGTCCGGGTGCACGTGCGCGGCAACGAGGTGACGCTCGACGGCGAGCGCGAGCCCGTCGCCGCGGCGACGCGCCTGGTGGAAGAACTGGTGCGCATGACCGCGAGCGGGCACGATCTCGACCCGGAGGGCGTGCGAGAGTCCGCCCGCATCCTGCAGAACGGCGGGCCGGTGAGCCCGGCCGAGGCGTTCGGCCAGGCCATCCTCACGGCACGCGGACGGAGCGTGAGGCCCAAGACGCTCGGGCAGCGCGAGTACGTCGACGCGGTCGATCAGAACACCATCGTCTTCGGCATCGGCCCGGCCGGAACCGGCAAGACCTACCTGGCGATGGCGAAGGCCGTGCAGTCGCTGCAGCGCAAGGAGGTCGAGCGGATCATCCTGACCCGCCCGGCGGTCGAGGCGGGGGAGCGGCTGGGCTACCTGCCAGGCTCGCTCACCGACAAGATCGACCCGTACCTGCGCCCGCTCTACGACGCGCTGAACGAGATGATGGACCCCGAGATCGTCCCGAAGCTGCTCGCGGCCGGCACGATCGAGGTCGCACCGCTCGCCTACATGCGCGGGCGCACGCTCAACAACTCGTTCGTCGTGCTCGACGAGGCGCAGAACACGACGCCCGAGCAGATGAAGATGTTCCTCACCCGCCTCGGCTTCGGCTCCAAGATGGTCGTCACCGGCGACATCACCCAGGTCGACCTGCCGACCGGCGCGAGCGGACTCCGCCTCGTGACGCGCGTGCTCGACGGCATCGACGACATCCACTTCTCGCGCCTGACCAGCGAGGACGTGGTGCGCCACAGCCTGGTCGGCCGCATCGTGGACGCGTACACCGAGTACGACCAGCAGAAGCAGGCGCAGCACTTCGAGCGCGAGCAGGCCCGGGAGTTCGCGAACCGCGCCGAGCGCCGCGGCCAGGCCGCCCCCGTGAGCATCGAGATCAACAACGAGTCGAGCGTCCCCGTCGACGAGGCCGCCCTGCTGCGCCTCGCCGGCTACGCGCTCGACTCGCTCCACGTGCACCCCGACGCCGAGCTCGCGATCGTGCTGGTCGACGAGGGCGCGATGGAGCAGCTGCACGTGCAGTGGATGGACGAGCCGGGACCGACCGACGTGCTCAGCTTCCCGATGGACGAGCTGCGTCCCGGGACCGAGGACGAGCAGACCCCCGCGGGGCTCCTCGGTGACATCGTGCTCTGCCCGCAGGTCGCGCAGTCCCAGGCCGAGTCGGCCGGCCACTCCGTGCTCGACGAGCTGCAGCTGCTGACCGCCCACGGGCTCCTTCACCTGCTCGGCTTCGATCACGCCGAGCCGGAGGAGGAGCGCGAGATGTTCGGCATCCAGCGCGACATCCTGGTCGGCTTCCACATCAGCGAGCGACGCCGCTAGAGCGCGCCGTGCCCACTCTCCAGCTCCTCATCGCCGCCCTCGCGCTCGTCGCCGTCGGCGGCTGGTTCGCCGCGACCGACGCCGCACTCGGCGTCCTCTCGCGCAGCGACCTGCTCGACATGGCCCAGCACTCCCGCAGCGCCCGCGCTCTCCGCGCGATCGCGGGCGACATGAGCGCCCACGTCAACGTCGTCAACTTCTCGCGGATCGCGGCCGAGACGACGGCCGCGGTGTTCGTCACCACGGTGCTGGTCGTCGAGGTCCCGCAGCTCTGGCTCGCGCTCCTGCTGGCGGTCCTGATCATGGCGGCGGTCTCGTTCGTCCTGGTCGGCTCCAGCCCCCGCAGCGTCGGGCGCGCGAACGCCCGCGCGGTCCTGTCCACCAGCGCCTCGCTCGTGCACGTGCTCCGGCTCGCGCTGGGCCCGGTCGCGCACGGGCTCGTGGCCCTCGGCAACCGGGTGACGCCGGGGACCGGGCGCTCGGCGGGGTTCTCCTCCGAGGAGCAGCTGCTCAGCATGGTCGACGAGGCGACCGAGCAGGACGTGCTCGAGCAGGACGACCGCGAGCTGATCCACTCGATCTTCGAATTCAACGACACCTTCGTCCGCGAGGTGATGGTGCCCCGCACCGACATGGTGACGATCGAGGCGACCTCCTCCGTCGGCGCCGGCATGGGGCTCCTGCTGAGCCGCGGCATCTCCCGGCTCCCCGTCATCGGCGACGGCGTCGACGACGTCCTCGGCGTGCTCTACCTGCGCGACGTGGCCCGGCACACCTACGAGCGGCCGGACGACGACGACACGGTCGCCGATCTCGCGCGCCCCGCGCTGTTCGTGCCCGAGTCGAAGAAGGCCGACGAGCTGCTCCGCCAGATGCAGCTCGAGTCCAACCACCTCGCGATGGTGGTCGACGAGTACGGCGGCATCGCGGGCCTGGTGACGCTCGAGGACCTGATCGAGGAGCTCGTCGGCGACATCTCCGACGAGTACGACCGCGAGGTCGACCTCTTCGAGGAGACGGCGCCAGGGGTCTACCGCGTCTCGGCGCGCCTGCCGGTGGACGAGCTCGGCGAGCTGTTCGAGCTCGACCTCGAGGACGACGACGTCGACTCGGTCGGCGGACTGCTGACCAAGGCCTACGGGCGCCTCCCCGAGCGCGGCGCGACGGCGCGGATCGGAGGAGTGCTGCTCGAGGCCGAGCAGGCGGACCCGCGCCGTGGGACCATCTCCACGGTGATCGTCCGCCGCGATCCCGATCTGGACACCGCCGGCGAGCCCGGCACCGGCCCCGTCGCGATCATCGCGGACGGCGGCACCACCACCCCCAGCCCGAGCACGGCTCCCACCCGCGGAGCCACGGGCGATCAGCACGAGGACGCACGATGACCGACACCACTCCCGCCGCCGCTCCCTACCGGGCGGGCTTCGTGTCCTTCGTCGGCCGCCCGAACGTGGGCAAGTCGACGCTCACGAACGCCCTCGTCGGCGAGAAGATCGCCATCACGAGCTCGAAGCCCCAGACCACGCGGCGCGCTATCCGCGGAGTGGTGCACCGCACCGACGGCCAGCTGATCGTCGTCGACACCCCCGGCATCCACCGGCCGCGCACGCTCCTCGGCGAGCGGCTGAACTCGCTCGTCACCTCGACCCTCGGCGACGTCGACGTCATCGGGATGCTGTTCCCGGCGGACGAGCCGATCGGCCCCGGAGACCGCTTCATCAACGAGCAGCTCGACTCCTTCCCGCGCGCCCGGAAGGTCGCGATCGTCTCGAAGGTGGACCTCTCCTCGAAGAAGTCCGTGGCGAAGCAGCTGCTCGCCGTCTCGGAGCTGCGCGAGTGGGACACGATCGTGCCGATCTCGGCCGTGACCGAGGAGCAGCTGGACGTCCTGGCCGTCGAGCTCCTGCGCCTGATGCCCGTCTCGCCCGCCCTCTACCCGGAGGAAGCGGTGACCGACGAGGACCTGTCCTCGCGGATCGCCGAGTTCATCCGCGAGGCCGCCCTCGAGGGCGTCTCGGACGAGCTGCCGCACTCCCTCGCCGTGACGCTCGACGACATGGTCGAGCGCGAGGACGGCTCGCTGATCGACATCTACGCCAACGTCTTCGTGGAGCGCGACAGCCAGAAGGGCATCATCATCGGCAAGGGCGGCCAGCGCCTGCGCGAGGTGGGAGCCGTCTCCCGCGAGCAGATCGAGCGCCTGCTGGGCCGTCGCGTGTTCCTCTCCATCCGGGTGAAGGTCGCCAAGGAGTGGCAGCGCGACCCGAAGCTGCTCGGGCGCCTGGGCTTCTGACGCCGGAGGGACGACGGCGGTCACCCTCGCGGACGACGCCCCCGGGCGCGCGGACCCGTAGCGTGGTCCTCATGCGCGCCCTCCTCGACCGACCGGCGGCCCTGCCGATCGCCGGGGCGCTGCTCGCCGCCCTCCACCTGCTGCTCGGGCTCACCGGGGTCACTCCGACCGAGCGGATCGCCGGCGGCCTCGTGCTCGCGCTGGCCCTCGCGGTCGCGGGATTCCTGCCCGCGCTCGCCCCCTCGCTCGTCGCGGTCGGCGCGCTCGCCGACGGAGGCGTCCTGCTCGGCGGCGTCCCCGTCGACGGGGTGCTCGTCGGCCTGGTCGTCCTCTGGCAGACGACCCGCCGGGTGGGCCCCTGGACCCGTGCCCTGGCGCTCGCGGGCGGCCTGATCCTCGCCGGGATCGGCGGCGTCACCGTCGCGCTCGGCCTCTCCGGCCCGCTCGATCCGGCCGGGCTCCCGGCGCGCGTGGAGTTCGTGGTCCTCGCCCTGGTCGCCCTCGCGGTCGCCTCCGTGCTCGGTGCGGCGAAGGTCCTCGTGTACCTCAACGCGCTGCGGGCGCCGGTCCTCGCGGGCGATCGGATCGACGCGCTGCTGACCAGGGTCGCCGGTCCGCAGGACCCCTTCGCGGTGGGGGTCGCCGGTGGTCAGGCGCTGGTGCTCCTCCTCGTCGCCGGCCTCCCGTTCGCCGGGGTGGAGGGCGCGATGCAGCTGCTGGTCGCGGGCGTGCTCGCGGTCGCGCTGGTGCTGCACCGGCGGTCCCCGGTCCTCGCCCTCTCGATCGCCTGGGCCGGTGCCGCCCTGCAGATGAGCGCGAGCCTCGCTCCCGGACCCGCGGATCTGGCCATCCTGGCCGTCCTCTTCGGCGCCGGCGCGTCGGAGTCGCGGCGGATGCGGATCGCGGGAGCGGTGTCGGCCGTCCTCGGCGCCGTGGTCGCCGTCGTCTACCTCGTCCTCGTCTTCGACCTCGTCGCTAGCGCCTACGACGGCCTCCTGTCGGCCGGAGCCACCTTCGGCGGGATCCTCGCGACGCTCGGCCTCTCCTGGACCATCGGACTGCTCTCCCGCTCGGTCCGCCGGGCGCGTGAGGGCCAGACCCTGCGCGCGCAGGCCGAGCAGGAGCGCGCCCGGGCGCAGCGCGAGCTCGACACCGTGGAGGAGCGCAACCGGATCGCCCGCGACATGCACGACGTCGTCGCCCACTCCCTCGCCGTCGTGATCGCGCAGGCGGACGGCGCGCGCTACCTCGGCGCCACCAGCCCCGAGCAGACCGACGCCGCGCTGCTGACCATCTCCTCCGTCGCCCGGGACGCCCTCGGCGACGTGCGCGTGCTCCTCGCCCAGCTGCGGCACTCGCAGAGCGACGGCCCGCAGCCCGGCGCCCGCGACCTGCCGGCCCTCCTCGACAGCGTGGGCGGAGCCGGAGCCCCCGTCCGCGCCGAGCTCGCCGTCGACCTGGAGGCGGTGCCGCGCGCCGTCGGTCTGGCCCTGTACCGGATCGCCCAGGAGGCGACCACGAACGCTCTCCGCCACGGCCGCCCGGGCTCGCCGCTCGACATCGCCCTGCGCCAGGACGGCGGCGAGCTCGCCCTGACCGTGCGCAACGCCCGGTGCGCCGACGTCGAGCGCGACTCCCTGCCGGGCGAGGGCCATGGATTGGTCGGCATGCGCGAGCGCGCCGCGCTCGTCGGGGGAGTGCTCGCCGCCGGCCCGGTCGGGGACGACTTCGTCGTCGACGCGCGCCTGCCCTCCTCCCCGTCCCTCGCCCGCACCGCCCCACCCCTCGCCTCCGGAGGCAGCCCCGCATGACCGACACCATCCGCCTCGTCCTCGTCGACGACCAGGCCCTCTTCCGCGCCGGCATCCGCATGCTGCTCGGCTCGCAGCCCGACCTCGAGGTGGTCGGCGAGGCCTCGGACGGGGCGGAGGGCGCGGAGCTGGTCGCGCGGCTGGCCCCCGACGTCGTGCTGATGGACATCCGGATGCCGGGCGTCGATGGGATCGAGTCGACCCGGCGGATCCTCGCGGACGCGCAGGAGCGGCGGGTCGAGCCTCCGCGCATCCTCGTGCTGACCACCTTCGACCTCGACGAGGCGGCCGCGCGCGCCATCCGGGCGGGCGCGAGCGGCTTCCTCCTGAAGGACACGGAGCCCGGCTTCCTCCTCGCCTCCGTCCGCACCGTGCACGCGGGGACCGCCGTGGTCGCCGCCTCCGCGACCCGCGAGCTCTTCGAGCACTTCGGAGCGGCGGGCAGCGGACGCGTGACCCCGCCCGCCTTCGCGACCCTCACCGACCGCGAGCGCGAGATCTTCCACCTGGCCGCGCGGGGGATGAGCAACACCGAGATCGCCCGCGCCGAGTTCCTGAGCGAGGCGACGGTGAAGACGCACATCAGCCGCACCCTCGGCAAGCTCGGCCTGCGCGACCGCGTGCAGCTGGTGGTCTACGCCTACGAGAACGGCCTGGTCTCCTAGAGCGGGACGCCGGGGTGACGCGCCGCGGGGGCGGTGCTACCCTGACCGGGTGCGCTTCGGACAGCTCCTCCTTCTCCGCCGCGACGAGATCTGATCCTCAGGCCATCCTCGTCGCGGAGTCCGTCGTCGGCTGAACCATCCCTCGCCCGCGAGGTCGATCCGCATCCGGATCCCCGCGAGACCGCCCGACCGGCACCGCCCACCAGCGGAGCCGCATGCGAGCGGGATCGGTCACGAGCGAGAACAGACACGTGCGCACCACTGCGCCGGGAGAGCACCTCATGCTGAACAACCAGAAGCCGTCGCCCATGCCGATCGGCAAGTACCGTCCCTTCCACGAGCTGATCGCCGTGGACCTGCCCGACCGCACCTGGCCGTCGAAGCGCATCACGACCGCGCCCCGCTGGTGCGCCGTGGACCTCCGCGACGGCAACCAGGCGCTCATCGACCCGATGAGCCCCGAGCGCAAGCGCATCATGTTCGATCTGCTGGTCCGGATGGGTTACAAGGAGATCGAGGTCGGGTTCCCGAGCGCGAGCCAGACCGACTTCGACTTCGTGCGCAGCCTCATCGAGGAGGGCGCGATCCCCGAGGACGTCACCATCCAGGTGCTGACCCAGGCCCGCGACCACCTGATCGAGCGCACGTACGAGTCGATCCGCGGCGCGCGCCAGGCGATCGTGCACCTCTACAACTCCACGAGCGTGCTGCAGCGCGAGGTCGTGTTCCGCAAGGACCGTCAGGGCATCATCGACATCGCGCTGGCCGGCGCCCGCAAGTGCCGCGAGATGGAGTCGACCGTCCCCGGCACGGCCGTCTACTACGAGTACTCGCCCGAGAGCTACACCGGCACCGAGCTCGACTTCGCCCGCGAGATCTGCGACCGGGTCGTCGAGGTCTTCGAGCCGACTCCCGAGCGCAAGGTCATCCTGAACCTGCCCGCCACCGTCGAGATGGCCACCCCGAACGTCTACGCGGACTCGATCGAGTGGATGAGCCGCAACCTCGCGCAGCGCGAGAACATCGTACTGTCGCTGCACCCCCACAACGACCGCGGCACGGCCGTGGCGGCGGCCGAGCTGGGCTACCTGGCCGGTGCCGACCGGATCGAGGGCTGCCTCTTCGGCAACGGCGAGCGCACCGGCAACGTCGATCTGGTCGCGTTGGGCGTGAACCTGTTCACCCAGGGGATCGACCCGCAGATCGACTTCAGCGACATGGACGGCATCAAGCGCACCGCCGAGTACTGCAACCAGCTGCCCGTGCCCGAGCGCAGCCCCTGGGCGGGAGACCTGGTCTTCACCGCCTTCAGCGGCTCGCACCAGGACGCCATCAAGAAGGGCTTCGAGGCGATGCAGGCCGAGGCCGAGCGGACCGGCCGCAGCGTCGACGAGCTCACCTGGGCCGTGCCCTACCTGCCGGTCGACCCGAAGGACCTGGGCCGCTCCTACGAGGCGGTCATCCGCGTCAACTCGCAGTCCGGCAAGGGCGGAGTCGCGTACCTGCTGAAGACGGACCACGCGCTCGACCTGCCGCGCCGGCTGCAGATCGAGTTCTCGGGCGTCGTGCAGGCCAAGACCGACGCCGAGGGCGGCGAGGTCACGAGCGAGCAGATCTGGACGGTGTTCCAGGACGAGTACCTGCCCGCGCCCGCCGAGCGCGCCGACGAGAAGTGGGGCCGCTTCGAGCTGCTGCGCACGAACACGTCGAGCGATCTGGGCGGCAGCATCGCGCTGGACGCGGTCCTCCGGGTGGGCGACGAGCGCGTGTCGGCCAGCTCGCGGGGCAACGGCCCGATCAACGCCTTCGAGGCCGTGCTGGAGCAGCAGGGCGTCGAGGTCCGGGTCCTCGACTACGTCGAGCACGCGCTCAGCGCCGGCGGCGACGCGCTGGCCGCCTCGTACGTCGAGTGCACGGTGAACGGCCGCACCCTGTGGGGCGTGGGCGTGGACGCCGACATCTCGACCGCCTCCATCAAGGCCATCGTCTCGGCCGTCAACCGCGCCCTGCGCGAGGAGGTCCCGGTCCGCGAGCTGGCCGGCGCCTCCGCCTGATCGGGCCCGATCCCCGACGGGGGAGCCGTGATGCGTCGCGGCTCCCCCGGCGTTCCCGTGCGCGGACCGCGCGGGACTCCGCTCCCTGCGTCCGGGTCGGCCGCCGCTAGGTCCGGCGGCGCCAGCGCAGGCGCGGCACCCCGCTGAGTGCGCGCTGCTCGGGCAGGCTCCAGCCGTAGCGGACCGCGAGCAGGCGGATGACCGTGGTCACGCCCACCGCGAGCGGCGCGGCGAAGTCGATCGTCACTCCGAAGCGCAGCGCGAGGACCAGGACGCCGGTGCCCACCGAGGCGGCGACCGCGTAGAGCGAGCCGACGTGCATCAGCGCGATCGGCCGGTTCAGCAGGATGTCGCGGACGACGGATCCGCCGACGGCCGAGACGGTGCCGACGAACACGGCCGGCACCTCCGGCACGCCGAGCGACAGGGCTTTCGTGGTGCCGATCGCGCCGAAGAGCCCGAGGGTCAGCGCGTCGAGGGCGGTGATCGTCCCGTCGACCCGGTTCAGCAGGTGCTGGAGCAGCATCCCGAGCAGGGAGGCGGTCACCGCGACGATCAGGTACGCGTCGGTGTGCAGGGCCACCAGGGGCGTCTGGAGCAGCAGATCGCGGAGCACGCCGCCGCCGAGGCCGGTGGCCGTGCCGATGATCGTGACGCCGAGCAGGTCGATCCGGCGGTCGCGGAACTCGCCCGCGAACATCGCGCCCTGGAGGCAGCCGATGGCGATCGCGAGCAGGTCGGCCCAGGCCGGGATCTCGAAGAGGGAGGCTGCCACCCGGACATCGTTCCACGGCGCGGGCCCTGCTCCGGCCGGGCTGCCAGCCGGGTGTCGGGGGTCGGGGGGATAATCGGAGGATGCCCACCTATCGCGACGAAGCCGTGGTGCTCCGCACGCACAAGCTGGGCGAGGCCGACCGCATCGTGACGCTGCTCTCGCGCAGCCACGGCAAGATCCGCGCGGTGGCGAAGGGCGTGCGCAAGACCGGCTCCAAGTTCGGCTCGCGGCTCGAGCCGTTCATGGTCGCCGACCTCCAGCTCTACGAGGGCCGGAGCCTCGACATCGTCACGCAGGCCGAGTCGCTCGGCGCCTACGGTGCGCTGATCGCCGCCGATTACGACAGCTACACGGCGGCGAGCGCGATGGTCGAGACGGCCGACCGCCTCACCGACGCGGACGCCTCCCTGCAGCAGTACCTGCTGCTCGTCGGGGCCCTGCGCTCGCTCTCGAAGCACGAGCACGAGCCGGTGCTGACGCTCGACTCCTACCTCCTGCGGGCGCTCTCGATCGCGGGCTGGGCGCCCAGCTTCGAGGACTGCGCGCGATGCGGCGCCCCCGGGCCCCACGGCGCGGTCGTGGTGCAGCTCGGAGGCGTCGTCTGCGCCGACTGCACGCCGCCCGGCGCACCGCGGGTCGCTCCGGAGGTCGTGGTCCTGCTGGGCGCACTGCTTACAGGAGACTGGGCCCATGCCGAGACCACCGAGCCGACCACGCGGTCGCGGGCGAGCGGAGTGGTCGCCGCCTACACGCAGTTCCATCTCGAACGCGGTCTGAGATCCCTGGAGCACGTCACCCGATGAAGCCCTTCACCCACAAGGACGCCGAGCCGTACCGCCCTCTCGACTGGACCGGGATCCACCCGCCCGCGATCCCGCGGAAGGCCGTTCCGGGGCACGTCGCCATCGTGATGGACGGGAACGGCCGCTGGGCGAACTCCCGCGGCCTGACGAGGATCGAGGGGCACAAGCGCGGCGAGACGGCGCTGATGGACGTCGTGGCCGGAGCGATCCAGATCGGCGTGAAGCACCTCAGCGTCTACGCGTTCTCGACCGAGAACTGGAAGCGCTCGCCCGAGGAGGTGCGCTTCCTGATGGGCTTCAACCGCGATGTGCTGCACCGCCGCCGCGATCAGCTCAACGAGTGGGGCGTGCGCATCCGCTGGGCCGGCCGGAAGCCGCGCCTGTGGGCGTCGGTGATCAACGAGCTGCAGTTCGCCGAGCGGATGACCGCGGACAACGACGTGCTGACGCTCACCATGTGCGTCAACTACGGCGGGCGCACCGAGATCGCCGACGCGGTGCAGCGGCTCGCCGCCGAGGTCCAGGCGGGGCGGCTCAAGCCCTCCGGCATCTCCGAGAAGACGATCGCCAAGGCGCTGTACGTGCCGGAGATGCCGGACGTCGACCTCTTCGTGCGCTCCTCCGGCGAGCAGCGCACCAGCAACTTCCTGCTCTGGCAGAGCGCCTACGCCGAGATGGTGTTCCTCGACCGGCTCTGGCCGGACTTCACGCGGACCGACCTCTGGGACGCGATCGAGCACTACTCCGGCCGCTCCCGCCGCTTCGGCGGCGCGGTCGACGTGCCGGGGGCCTCCTCGTGATCCGGGCCGGAATCGTCGGCTTCGGGCTCGCGGGCAGCGTCTTCCACGGTCCGTTCCTCGCGGCGGATCCCGCTTTCGAGGTCGTCGCCGTCTCCACCCGCGACGCCGGTCGGAGGGCCGCGGCCTCCGCCGCGCATCCCGAGGCCCGGATCGTGCCCGACCTCGACGCGGTGCTCGCCGAGCGGCCGGAGCTGGTCGTGCTCGCCTCGCCGCCGTCGGTGCACCGGGAGCAGGCCGTCCGAGTGCTCGAGGCCGGAGTCGCCGTCGTGATCGACAAGCCCTTCGCACCGAGCACGGCCGACGCGGACGCGGTCATCGCCGCCTCCGAGCGGAGCGGTGCGCCCGTCTTCGTCTTCCAGAACCGGCGCTGGGACGCCGATCTGCTCACCCTCCGCCGCCTCCTGGGCGAAGGGGTCCTCGGCGAGGTCCTCCGCTTCGAGTCGACCTTCGAGCGCTGGAGCGCGCCGAAGACGGGCCGGTGGCAGAGCGAGACGGGTCCGGCCGAGGGTGGCGGGATCCTCTTCGATCTCGGCAGCCACCTGGTCGACCAGGCGCTGCTGCTGTTCGGCCCGGCGGTCGTCACGGCGGCCGAGACCCGGACCGTCCACGAGGGCTCCGCGAGCGAGGACGACGCGTTCGTCTCGCTCCTGCATCACAGCGGCGTCCGCTCCCACCTCACCATGAGCCGCGTCGCCCGGGCGACCGGCCCCCGCTTCCGCGTGCTCGGCACCCGCGCCGCCTTCAGCGTCGACGGTCTCGATCCGCAGGAGACCGCGCTCCGCACCGGCGGCGCCCGACCGGACGACGACGGCTTCGGCGAGGTCGCGCCGGAGGGATGGGGCGTCCTCGTCGACGACTCCGGCGCACACCCCGTGCCGAGTGAGCGGGGACGATACGCCGCGTTCCTCGAGCAGGTCGCGCGGTCCCTCCAGGACGGCGCTCCCTCGCCGGTCGACGTCCGCGAGGCCCGCGAGGTCGTCGCCGTGCTCGAGCAGGCGCACGCCCTCGCCGCCCGCTGACCGGGCCCGCCGCCGGCGCGCCCGGTCGCTCCCCGGTCTTGGCGATCCGGCTCCGGAGCGTCATCCTCGAGAGGTGAGCACCGCACTGCCGAACTCCGCCGACCTGCGCGCGCGCTTCGCCGGTGCCCGCGGCTACCACAACGCCTGCACCCTCGGCCTGCCGCCGCGGGAGACCGTCGAGGCGCTGCGGGCGGACCTCGACGGCTGGTCGTCCGGGGAGAGCACGGCCGCCGCCTACGGCGTTGTCGCCGAGCGCGCGCGTGCCTCGTTCGCCGCGATCGCCGGCGTCCCGGTCGACCGTGTCGCGATCGGCTCGCAGACCTCCGCCATGGCCGCCGTGCTCGCCGCCTCGCTGCCCGACGGGGCCCGCGTGCTCTGCGTGGACGGCGACTTCTCCTCCATCGTGTTCCCCTTCCTCGCCCAGGCGCACCGCGGAGTGACCGTGCGCTCCGTCGCGCTCGAGGCGCTGGCCGACTCCGTCGAGGACGGGGACGACCTCGTCGTCTTCTCCGCCGTGCAGTCCAGCAGCGGAGCGCTCGCCGATCTCGACGCCGTCCTCGAGGCGGCCGCGCGCCACGGAGTGCGGACCGCGTGCGACCTGACGCAGGCGGCCGGCGTCCTGCCGGTCGACGCCTCCCGCTTCGACGCGACCCTCACCCACGCCTACAAGTGGCTGTGCTCGCCGCGCGGAGTGGCGTTCCTCACCGTCTCGCCCGCCTACGCGGCCGAGCTCGTCCCCGTGCAGGCGGGCTGGTACTCGGGGGAGGACGTGTGGTCGTCCTGCTACGGACCGGCCATGCACCTGGCCGAGAACGCCCGCCGCTTCGACGTCTCGCCGGCCTGGCAGGCGTTCGCCGGCGCCGAGGCGTCGCTCGCTCTGTTCCGCTCGCTCGACCTCGACGCGGTC
Organism: Rathayibacter sp. AY1H2; assembly: GCF_002931985.1. Classification (NCBI taxonomy): domain Bacteria; kingdom Bacillati; phylum Actinomycetota; class Actinomycetes; order Micrococcales; family Microbacteriaceae; genus Rathayibacter; species Rathayibacter sp. AY1H2. The sequence continues at coordinate 34,951 of NZ_PSUV01000012.1, forward strand.
TGGGCGCACGCCTCCGGCCTCGGCGACCTGCTGTGCGAGCGGCTTGACCGGGAGCCTCAGCACCGGGCGCTCGTGTCCTGGCCGGACGAGGGGGGAGCGGACCTGGAGCTGCTGCAGGCCGCGGGTCTGCGCGTCTCGGGCCGCGGCGGCCGGCTCCGCATCGCCTTCCACCTCTGGAACGACGAGTCCGACGTGGACGAGCTCGTCCGCGTGCTGCGGGAATAGCGGGGCGCCCCCTCCGTTGTCCTGGGGGTGAGTGCTGAGCCGAGCCCCCTGTACGTCGACGTCTGGTCCGACATCGCCTGCCCCTGGTGCTACATCGGGAAGCGCCGGTTCGAGCGCGGGCTCGAGGCCTTCCGCGCCGCGCACCCCGAGGCTCCGGAGGTCGTCGTGGAGTACCGCAGCTTCGAGCTCTCGCCGGACACGCCGGAGGACTACCGCGGGGGAGAGGCGGCGTTCCTCGCCGAGCACAAGGGCATCCCGGAGGCGCAGGCGCAGCAGATGCTCGACTCCGTCACGGCGGTCGCGGCGGGCGTCGGCCTCGACTACCACTTCGAGTCGGTGCGCCACGTCAAGACGGTCACCGCCCACCAGGCGCTCCACCACGCCAAGGAGAACGGACTGCAGCTCGAGCTCGTCGAGCGTCTCCTGAGCGCGTACTTCGTCGAGGGCCGCGACCTGGCCGATCCGGAGGTGCTCGCCTCGCTCGCCGGCGAGGTCGGGCTCGACCCGGCGGAGACGCGCCGCGCTCTCGAGGACCGGCGCTACCTCGGGCGGGTGCAGTCCGACATCGCCCAGGCCCGCGAGTACGGGATCTCGGGGGTGCCGTTCTTCGTCCTCGACGGGCGCTTCGGCGTCTCCGGCGCCCAGGAGCCGGCGGCGTTCACCGAGGTCCTCGAGCACGTGCTGGAGCAGCGGGCGGCCGTCGCGTGAGCGGGCCGTTCGAAATGCTGGGCGACTCCGGCGTGCCGCTGTGCGAGGACGGCGTCTGCGCCGTGCCGCCGGCCACGGAAGCGGAACCGCAGGCCGAGGTGCCGCCGATCAGCGCGGAGGCTCCTCCACGGTGATGTCGGCCACGGTCGCGCCGTAGGCGGCCACGAGGGCGTCCGCGTCGACGAAGGCGCTGCGCCCGTCGGCGCCGGCTCCCATCGCCACGCGGCGGCCGAGGATCCGCTCGTCGGCGTAGACCGGCCAGGCCGTCGTGGAGCCGATCGGGGTGATGGTGCCGCGCCGGTAGCCGGTCGCCTCGAGGGCGGCCGTCTCGTCCGGGAGGCGGAGCTTGTTCACTCCGACCACCGCGCGCAGCTTCGGCCACGCGATCTGCCGCCCGCCGGGGACCAGGGCGAACAGGTAGCCGCCGTCGTGGCGCTTCACCACGAGCGACTTCACGATGTCGCCGGGCTCGATGCCGAGCAGCGCGGCCGCCTCGTGCAGGCTGCCGGCAGCGGGCCTCTCCACGATCTCGACCGCAAGGCCGCGGGCGGACGCGTCCGCCTCCAGCCGCTGCGAACCGTCCTCCACAGGTGTGCTCCCGTTCATCTCTCCACCTCTCCGCTCGTCACTCCGCCTTCCCCAACACAGGATCTGGGAGAATCGATACCGATGTCCTCCACTCTCACGGCCGCCCCGCCCGCGCGCACCGCGCCGGCGCTCCGGATCGGCCCCCTCGAACTCGACGCGCCGGTGGTGCTCGCCCCCATGGCGGGCATCACCAACACGGCGTTCCGCCGCCTCTGCCGCGAGTTCGGCAACGGCCTCTACGTGAGCGAGATGATCACCTCCCGCGCGCTCGTCGAGCGCACGCCGGAATCGATGCGCCTCATCCGCCACCACCCCAGCGAGTCGGTGCGCTCGATCCAGCTCTACGGAGTGGACCCGGTCACGGTCGCCGAAGCGGTCACCATGCTCGTCGCCGAGGACCGGGCCGACCACATCGACCTCAACTTCGGCTGCCCCGTGCCCAAGGTCACCCGGAAGGGCGGGGGAGCGGCCCTGCCGTGGAAGCTCCCGCTGTTCCGGCAGATCGTCGAGGGCGCCGTGAAGGCCGCCGGCGACGTCCCGCTCACCGTCAAGATGCGCAAGGGCATCGACCCGGACCACCTCACCTACCTCGAGGCCGCCCGTGCCGCCGAGGGCGCCGGAGTCGCGTCGATCGCGCTGCACGCGCGCACCGCCTCCGAGTTCTACAGCGGGCACGCCGACTGGTCGGCGATCGCCACGCTCAAGGAGACGGTCACGAGCGTGCCCGTGCTGGGCAACGGCGACATCTGGTCGGCCGAGGACGCGCTGCGGATGATGGCCGAGACGGGCTGCGACGGAGTCGTCGTGGGTCGCGGCTGCCTCGGGCGCCCCTGGCTCTTCGGCGACCTCGCCGCCGCGTTCGCCGGCTCCGACGAGCGGTTCCGCCCCTCGCTCGGGCAGGTCGCCGAGGCGTTCCGACGCCACGCGGAGCTGCTCGTCGATTTCTTCGAGAGCGAGGAGCGCGGCTGCCGCGACATCCGCAAGCACGTCGCCTGGTACTTCAAGGGCTACGCCGTCGGCGGCGACCTCCGCGCCCGCCTGGCCACGGTCGAGTCGCTCGCGCAGCTCGACGAGCTCCTGGCGACGCTCGACTGGACGCAGCCCTACCCGGGCGAGGCGGCCGAGGGGCAGCGGGGCCGCGCCGGCTCGCCCAAGGTCCCCTCCCTCCCGGACCGCTGGCTCGAGTCCCGCGAGCTCGACGCCGGGCAGCGCGACGCGGTCTCGGCCGCCGAGATCCACAACAGCGGTGGATGACCGCGCGCTCTGGGGGTACTCGCTCGTCGACACCGAGCGATTCCTGCCGGAGGACCACTCGACCCGCCGCTCCGACTTCGCCCGCGACCGCGCCCGGCTCTTCCACTCCAGCGCGCTCCGCCGCCTGGCCGCGAAGACCCAGGTGCTCAGCCCCACGGCGGGCGTCGACTTCGCGCGCAACCGCCTGACACACTCGCTCGAGGTGGCGCAGATCGGCCGGGAGCTCGCCACGAGCCTCGACCTCGACCCCGACGTCGTCGACACGGCCTGCCTCGCGCACGACATCGGGCATCCGCCGTTCGGGCACAACGGCGAGCGCGCGCTCAACACCTGGGCCGAGGGGATCGGCGGCTTCGAGGGCAACGCGCAGACCTTCCGGCTGCTCACGCGGCTCGAGCCGAAGGTGTTCGGCGACGACGCCCGCCCCTACGGGCTGAACCTCACCCGCGCCAGCATCGACGCGAGCTGCAAGTACCCCTGGCCCGACACGCGCTCGGTCGCCGACCCGTCGGGGCGCGCCAAGTTCGGCTTCTACGCCGACGACGCCCCCGCGTTCGCCTGGATGCGCGAGGGCGCCCCCGAGGGGGTGCGCTGCATCGAGGCCGAGGTGATGGACCTCTCGGACGACATCGCGTACTCCGTGCACGACTTCGAGGACGCGGTGGTCTCCGGCTACATCGACGTCGAAGCACTCGGCTCCCGCGCCGACCACGAGGACCTCGTGCAGTCGATGCACTCCTGGGTCGGCGGGGAGGTCGGACACGACGAGCTCGTCGCCGCCTTCGACCGTCTCGACTCGCTCGACGTGTGGGTCTCCTCCTGGGACGGCTCCCGCCGCGACCAGGCCCGGCTCAAGAACCTCACCAGCCAGCTCATCGGCCGCTTCGCCGCCGCCGCCACCGAGGCCACCCGCGAGGCGTACCAGCACCCCGACCTCGTCCGCTTCGGCGGCCACGTCGTCGTCCCCCGCGAGCAGCAGGCCGAGATCGCCGTGCTCAAGGGGATCGTCGCGACGTTCGTGATGTCGCGGAACACCCGCCAGCCCATCTACGCCCAGCAGCGCGAAGTCCTCACCCGCCTCGCCGACACCCTCCTCGACCGCGGCCCGGGAACCCTCGAGCCCGGCTTCGCCGAGGACTGGCACGCCGCCCCCGACGACGACGCCCGCCGCCGCGTCGTCGTCGACCAGGTCGCCAACCTCACCGACCAGAGCGCCCTCGCCTGGTTCGAGAGGCTGTGCTGATGCGCTGAGCCGGGCGGCGCCCGGCTCAGCTGTGCCGCCGGTCCCTGCTCGGCGTCACCGCGGTCGGCTTGTCGAGGTGGTGCGTTCCAGGGAGCGGGGTGCGTCCGCCTGAGGCGATCCGCTGTTACGCGGATCGTCCGTTCGGCGGTGCCGGTGGCACGCCGGTCTCTGCCCGGCTCGGCGCGGTCGGCGGTGCTCGATTCCACGCCGGTCCCTGCCCGGCGTGGCGCGGTCGGCTTCGCGGGGTGGTGCGTTCCAGGGAGCGGGGTGCGTCCGCCTAGGGCGATCCGCTGGCACGCGGATCGGCCGTTCGGCGGTGCCGGGGGCACGCCGGTCACCGCCGGGCGTCACCGCGGTCGGCTTGTCGGGGTGGTGCGTTTCGTAATGCGGGGTGCGTCCGCCTAGGGCGATCCGCTGGCACGCGGATCGGCCGTTCGGCGGTGCCGGGGGCACGCCCGTCACCGCCAGGCGTCACCGCGGTCGGCTTGTCGGGGTGGTGGGTTCCAGGGAGCCGGGTGCGTCGTCTGAGGCGATGTGCTGGTGTGCGGGTCGGCCGGTCGGCTCGGAGGGCGGGGAGGGCACCGCACCGCGAGGCGCGGAGGGGCGCGGGGCGGCGGGTACGGTGAGGGCGTGGGAGCGGAGCGGACACGGCAGCGGATCCTCGAGGCGGCGACGGAGGAGTTCGCGGCGCACGGGCTGGCGGGAGCGCGGGTCGACCGCATCGCGGCACGGTCGGGGATGAGCAAGCCGATGCTGTACTCGCACCGGCCGACGGCGCGCGAGGCCGTCGCCGCCGTCGTCCGCGTCAGCGCGGAGGGGTACTCCGCGCCCGGCACTCCTGCCGGCTGCTTCGTGCTGAGCGAGCCGCGGCTCGAGGCCCGTCGCCGCGAGATGGAGGCGCTCGTCGCCGCACGAGTCGAGCGCGGGATCGAGGAGGGCGACGTGCCGCCGGAGACGGACGCCGGATCCGTCGCCGCCTTCGTCGTCGCCGTGCTCAGCGGGATGTCGACGCAGGCCCGCGACGGAGCACCGGCGGACCGCATCGCGGTCATCGGCGAGCTCGCACTCGGCGCGCTGCCGGCGGCCACAGGCGTGCGAGCCGCAGGGCGCACGCCGGGAGCTCCCGGATGAGGCCGCGTCGGCCCCGTCTCGGCCTCCTCGCCGTGGTCGTCGCGGGGCTGCTGCTGATCCAGCCCGCCGCGGCCTCGGCGGCACCGCTGCTCCCTCCCGCGAACGGCGTCCTCGACTACCAGCTGGGAGGCGCCTACGCTCCGGCGTCGAGCGTCACCATCGTCGACCGCGACCGCACGGACGCGCCCGCCGCCGGCCGCTACAGCATCTGCTACGTGAACGCCTTCCAGACCCAGCCCGGCGAGAGCGCCGCCTTCGCGAAGCGGCACCTCGAGCTCCTGGTGAGGCGAGCGGACGGGAAGCCCCTCGCCGATCCGGGCTGGCCGGACGAGTACCTCTTCGACGTCTCGACCGCCGCGAAGCGGACCGCTCTGCTCGCGATCGTCGGCGCCTGGATCGACGGCTGCGCCGAGGACGGCTTCGACGCCGTCGAGGCCGACAATCTGGACAGCTACACCCGCTCAGGCGGGAGGTTGACGAAGTCGCAGGCGCTGGCGTTCGCCACCCTCCTGACGGCGCGCGCTCACCGCTCCGGCCTGGCGATCGGCCAGAAGAACGGAGCCGACCTCGCCGCTGCCGGGAAGAGGACGGTCGGCTTCGACTTCGCCGTCGTCGAGGAGTGCCAGGTCTACGACGAGTGCGCGGCGTACACGGACGTCTACGGGCGCCAGGTCTACGAGATCGAGTACACCGACAACGGCCGGTCCGCCTACTCCGAGGCCTGCGCCGCGCAGGGCCGGAGCATCTCGGTCACCCTCCGCGACCGCGACGTCGTCCCCCGTGGCGCAGCGGGCTACGTGAACCGGCACTGCTGACCCCGGGCGGCCGCTACCGCAGGGCTCCCAGCACGACGGCCGCGGCGCGGGCGACCAGCGCGTCGTCGTAGTCCGCCTCGGGGTCGTTGCGCGCCGAGAGGATCGACAGCACGACCGCGTCCCGCCCGGGAGGCGTCACCACGGCGACGTCGTTGCGGATCCCCCCGGCGCCCCCGGACTTGTCCGCGACGCTCCAGCCGGCTGGAGCGCCCGACCGGACGAGAGTGTCGCCGGTCGCGTTGCCGCTCATCCAGTCGAGCAGGAGTGCCCGGTCCTCCGCGGACAGCACGTCACCCGTGGCGACAGCGGCGAGGTCGGCCGTGAACGCGGCCGGGGTGGTGGTGTCCTCGGTGCTGCCGGGCTCGATCGTGTTCAGCGCGGGCTCCTCGTTCACCACCTCGGTGGTGGTGTCGCCGAGAGCCTCCAGTCCTCGGTCGAGGGCGGAGGGTCCGCCGAGGCGCCGGAGCACGAGGTTCAGAGCTGTGTTGTCGCTCCGGCGGACGGTCGCCTCGGCGAGCTGCGACAGCGGCAGGCCGGTGGCGGTGCTCTCCTCCGTGACGGGGGAGTAGCCCGCCGCCTCGACGTCGGCGACGGTCCAGGTGACCACCTCGTCCCGCTCGGCGGCGGGGACTGTGCGCAGGAACTCCGCTGCGGCGAGGGCTTTGAGGCTCGAGGCGAAGCCGAAGCGCTCGTCGGCCCGGTGATGGACCCGGCGGCCCGAGCCGGTGTCGACGGCGCTGACGCCGATCCGGGCGTCGAACTCGTTCTCGAGCGCGGCCAGCTCGGCGGAGACGTCGATCGGAGGAGGGGTGGCGGAGGATACCGACGACGGCACCGAGGCGGACGACGGCGGCGCGACCGGGGTGTCCGCCGTGGTGGTGCACCCTGCGAGGGCCAGGAGGAGGGCGGAACCCGCGAGTGCGCGGAGGGTCAGCGACGACCCTCTCGAACGGTTCACAGCGCGGAGTAGACGACGAAGAAGGCGACGGCGGCCGCCGCGGTGACGCCGAGCGCCGCGAGCGAGACGAGTGCGCGCGGCCTCCTCCGCACGACGGCCAGGACGAGGAAGCCCGCGCCCAGGACGATCTGGAGCCACCAGTACACCGGACTCGTGGTGTCGGCGACCGCGCCCAGCGCCCAGACGCCCTCGCCGATCAGCACGCCCGAGAGCGGCGCGACAGCCAGGACGCGCCACGTCCTCGAGCCGTAGAGGGTGAGTGCGGCGGCGGCGCCCAGGATCGGCCCGGCGGGGACGGCGAGCAGCCAGAAGACGTCCGTGAAGGGAGGCGAGTAGCCGAAGCCGCGCGCCGCGATCACCAGGTCGTAGCCCTCGAGCAGCGCCCAGAAGCTCAGCAGGCCGAGAGCGGTCGCCGCCGCCGGTCGGGCGCCGCCGAGGCGTACGAGCGCGAACACGAGCATGGACCAGCCCCCGGAAGAGTTGGCGAACGAGCTCACCGACGGCGGGAGGGAGCCCTGCAGCAGGCTGGTGAGCCCGCCCAGGACGAGACCGCCGAGCAGGGCGACGAGCAGAGCACGCAGGAGAGGCGGGCGGGAGGCGGCAGGGGGCATGGGTCGATTCTCGGAGACGGCGGGCGGGTGCGGATCAGGGATGACCCTGATCTCGGGGTGCGGGTGGATCACAGGTCTCGGGGTGATCCGCGCCGCCCTGGTGCAGTTCTCCCCACCCCGGCTCGGCGGCCCCGGCGGCCGATACGATGGACCCCATGCCTCGGATCCGACAGTCAGATGTCGAGGAGGTCAAGGCGCGGGTGAACATCGGCGACGTGATCGGCGAGTACGTCACGCTGAAGTCGGCCGGCATCGGCTCGCTGAAGGGCCTCTGCCCCTTCCACGACGAGCGCAGCCCCAGCTTCCACGTCCGCCCGCAGGCCGGCTTCTACCACTGCTTCGGCTGCCAGGAGTCGGGCGACGTCTACAGCTTCATCATGAAGATGGACCACAGCTCGTTCAGCGAGACCGTCGAGCGCCTCGCCGGGCGGATCGGCTTCCCGCTGCAGTACGAGGACGGCGACGGCCGCGCGCCCGAGACCGGCGGGCGAGCGCGCCTCCTCGCCGCGAACGACGCCGCGGAGGAGTACTTCCGCGAGCAGCTCGCGACCCCGGGCGCCGACGTCGGTCGGCGCTTCCTCGGCGAGCGGGGCTTCGACCGCGCCGCCGCCGACCGCTTCGGCGTCGGCTTCGCACCCGACGGCTGGGACGGGCTCACGACCGCGCTCAAGCGCCGCGGCTTCTCGGAAGAGGAGTTGACCACGGCCGGCCTGGTCAGCAGCAACAACCGCGGCGGCGTCTACGACCGCTTCCGCGGCCGCCTCGTCTGGCCGATCCGCGACGTGACCGGCCAGACCGTCGGCTTCGGCGCCCGCCGCCTCCTCGAGGAGGACAAGGGCCCCAAGTACCTCAACACCCCCGAGACGCCCGTCTACCACAAGTCCCAGGTGCTCTACGGGCTCGACCTCGCCAAGCGGGACATCTCCCGCGGGCACCGGGTGGTCGTCGTCGAGGGCTACACGGACGTCATGGCCTGCCACCTCGCCGGCGTCACCACCGCGGTCGCCACCTGCGGCACCTCCTTCGGCGTCGACCACATCAAGGTGCTGCGCCGGGTGCTGGGCGACGACAGCGGCGTCGGCGAGGTCGTCTTCACCTTCGACCCCGACGCGGCGGGCCAGAAGGCGGCGATGCGCGCGTTCCAGGAGGAGCACCGCTTCGCCGCGCAGACCTTCGTCGCCGTCGCGCCCGAGGGCCTGGACCCCTGCGACCTCCGCCTGAACCGCGGAGACGACGCCGTCCGCCGCCTCATCGACGACAAGAAGCCGATGTTCGAGTTCGTCATCCGGCAGCTGCTGGACCGCTACGACCTCGAGACGGTCGAGGGCCGGATCGCGGCCCTGCGCGCGGCCGCCCCGGTCGTCGCCGAGATCCGCGACCCGGCGCTGCGGCCCGGCTACTCCCGCGAGCTCGCCCGGATGCTCGGCCTGGACATGGCCGAGGTCAACTCCGCCGTGCGCTCCGCCGGATCCCGGCCCAGCTCCTCCGGACCCGACGGCCGCGACCAGCAGGGCGGCCGGAGCGGCGGCGGATCACCCGCGGCCGAGGCGCCCCTCGGCGCGCGCATCGCCGACCTCCCCGTCGACGTCGTCACGCGCATCGAGCGCGAGGCGCTGATGGCGATGCTCCAGCTGCCCCAGGCGATGGGTCCGGAGCTCCTGGCCCGGGCGGCGCACGCGGCGGTCACCAACGAGACCCTCCGCGTGGTCCGCGACGCCGTGGTCGCGAACCTCGAGCGGGCGGAGGACCGCGACTGGGTCGAGCACGTCGCCGACGACGTCCCCGGTCCCTTCGCCTCGCTGGTGCGCCAGCTCGCGGTGGCGCCGATCCCGGCCGCCGATGAGGAGGGGCTCGCCCGCTACTCCCGCGACGTGGCGATCTCGCTCATCGAGCGCGACCTGCTCCGCGAGATCGCCGAGCTGCGCGGGGCGCTCCAGCGCGCGTCCGCCGATCCGGTGATGGCGCGCGCGGTGCAGGTGCGACTGGTCGAGCTCGAGCGCGAGAAGCGGGCGCTGCGCTCGGAGTGAGCGTGTTGCGGTCGTGTGAAGAAATCGGCCGCACGCCTGTGCCGGTTCGGAGAGCGCTTCCAACTGTGTTACCCATGAGGAACAGCAATGCGGGCGTCCAGTGTCGTGACGCCACAGCCCACAGGAGATCTGTGTGCCGAGAGTCCGCGCGCCCGGAGCGCGCCCGCATCCCATCCTTGACAGGAAGAGGCAGACGGAGATGAATTCCGCATCCACCCGCGGCACCCGTGCACTGGCCGCCGCCGCAGGCTTCGCCGCGGTCGCGCTCGTGCTGACGGGCTGCGCCGCCGGCGGGAACGACTCGTCCGGCGGCAGCGCCGGAGGGGCCCTGACCATCGGCACCACCGACAAGATCACGACGCTCGACCCCGCGGGCTCCTACGACAACGGCTCGTTCGCCGTGATGAACCAGGTGTTCCCGTTCCTGATGAACACCCCCTACGGCAGCCCGGACGTCGAGCCCGACATCGCCGAGTCGGCGGAGTTCACCGCTCCCACGGAGTACACCGTGAAGCTGAAGGAGGGACTGAAGTGGGCCAACGGCCACGACCTCACCTCCTCCGACGTGAAGTTCTCCTTCGACCGCCAGGTCGGCATCGCGGCCGAGAACGGCCCGTCCTCGCTCCTGGCGAACCTCGACAGCGTCGCGGCTCCGGACGACACGACCGTGGTCTTCACGCTGAAGTCCGAGAACGACCAGACCTTCCCGCAGATCCTCTCGAGCCCCGCCGGTCCGATCGTGGACGAGGAGGTCTTCTCGGCCGACGAGCTGACCGCGGACGCCGACATCGTCTCGGGCGACGCCTTCGCCGGCCAGTACACGATCGCGAACTACGACGTGAACAACCTCATCCAGTACAAGGCCTACCCGGACTACCAGGGCGTTCTCGGCGAGGCGAAGACGGACACCGTCAACGTCAAGTACTACGCGGACTCGTCCAACCTCAAGCTGGACATCCAGGAGGGGAACATCGACGTCGCGTTCCGCAGCCTCTCGGCGACGGACATCGACGACCTCCGCGGCAACGACACGGTCAAGGTCGTGGACGGCCCCGGCGGCGAGATCCGCTACATCGTCTTCAACTTCGACACCCAGCCCTTCGGCGCGACGACCGGTGAGGCCGACAGCGCCAAGGCCCTCGCCGTGCGCCAGGCCGTCGCCGACCTGATCGACCGCGACGAGATCGCCGACCAGGTCTACAAGGGCACCTACACCCCCCTCTACTCCTACGTCCCCGCCGGCCTGACCGGCGCGGTCGAGCCGCTCAAGTCGCTCTACGGCGACGGCAACGGCGCGCCCGACGCCGACAAGGCGAAGGCGACCCTCGAGGCCGCCGGCGTCACCGCTCCGGTCACCCTGAACCTGCAGTACTCGAACGACCACTACGGTCCGTCCTCGGGCGACGAGTACGCGCTGATCAAGGACCAGCTGGAGTCGACCGGCCTCTTCACCGTGAACCTGCAGACCACGGAGTGGGTGCAGTACTCGAAGGACCGCTCGAGCGACGTCTACCCGGCGTACCAGCTCGGCTGGTTCCCCGACTACTCCGACGCCGACAACTACCTCTCGCCGTTCTTCATCAAGGAGAACTTCCTCGCGAACCACTTCGACGACGCCGAGGTGCAGAGCCTGATCGCGCAGCAGGTCTCGACCACCGACGCCGACGCGCGCACCGCGCTGATCGAGCAGATCCAGGAGAAGGTCGCGGCGCAGCTCTCGACCGTCCCCTACCTGCAGGGCTCGCAGGTCGCGGTCGTCGGCAGCACCGTGAGCGGAGCCGAGGACACCCTCGACGCCTCGTTCAAGTTCCGCTACGCGGCACTCAGCAAGGGCTGATCCACCCCCTCGCGGCCGGCGCCTCCCCGACAGGAGGCGCCGGCCGTTCTCCACGAAAGGCATCACGTGACGACAGCCACGACGGCTGCGGCGACGGCGCCCACCCGGCGACCGCGCGGCTCCGGGGGCGGACTCGGGCGCTACCTGCTCGTCCGCTTCCTGCTCATCATCCCCACCGTCTTCATCCTCGTGACGCTGGTGTTCCTCCTCATGCGCTCCACGGGCGACCCGATCACGGCGGCCCTCGGCGGCCGCCTGACCGCGGACCAGCTCGCCGAGCGTGTGGCCGCCGCCGGCTACGACCGGCCGCTGATCGTGCAGTACCTCGAGTACCTCGGCAAGCTGCTGACCGGCGACTTCGGCACCACCCTGAGCGACAACCGCCCCGTCACCGAGGTGCTCCTCACCTACGGCGCTGCGACGGTCGAGCTCGCCTTCTACGCCCTGATCGTGGCGTTCCTGGTCGGCATCCCGCTCGGGATGCTCGCCGCCTACCACCGCGACCGCACCCCCGACGCGGTGCTGCGCATCTTCGCGATCCTCTGCTACGCGACTCCGGTGTTCTTCGCGGGCCTGCTGCTGAAGCTGGTGTTCTCCGTCTGGCTGAAGTGGTTCCCCGTCGCCGGGCGCGCCTCGACGAGCACCGAGCTCTCGCTCCAGTTCCTCGAGAACAAGACCGGCATCTACCTGATCGACGCGATCCAGACCGGCGACCCGGCCGCGATCTCGGACGTGCTCTCGCACGCGGTGCTCCCCGCCGTCGCACTGGGACTGCTCACCGCGGGCATCTTCCTGCGCCTGGTGCGCACCAACGTGATCGGCACGCTCGGCACCGATTACGTGGATGCGGCGCGCTCGCGCGGCGTCAGCGAGTTCCGGCTCGTCCGCACCCACGCCTACCGGCCCGCGCTCATCCCGATCATCACCGTGATCGGCCTGCAGATCGCCCTGCTGCTCGGCGGCGCCGTCCTCACCGAGACCACCTTCGAGTGGAAGGGCCTCGGCTTCCAGCTCGCCGAGTACCTCCAGGCCCGCGACTTCGTGGCCGTGCAGGGCATCGTCGCCCTGCTCGCCGTCATCGTGGCGCTGACCAACTTCATCGTCGACGTCATCGCGGCGCTCATCGACCCGCGAGTGAGGTACTGAGCATGAGCACCACCTCCCCGGCGCGTCCGCGCCGTCGTCTCGTCGACCGTCTGCCGGTCGTCCACCAGCTCCGGCAGAGCGTCGGCCTCCAGCGGGGGATGCTCGTCACCGGCCTGATCATCACCGGCGCGTTCCTGCTGGTGGCCCTGTTCGCGCCCCTCATCGCGCCCTACGGATACTCGCAGCTGCGCTCGGGCGGCGAGTCGTTCGGCGCGCAGGAGCCGCCGAGCGCGGAGCATCTGCTCGGCACCACCGTGGGCGGCTACGACGTCCTCTCGCGAGTGATCTGGGGAGCGCAGACCGCGTTCCTCGTGATCGTCGTCGCCGTGGTCCTGTCGATCTTCCTCGGCGTCTTCCTCGGCCTCGTCTCCGGCTACCTCGGCGGCTGGCTCGACCGCGTGCTCGTCGTGATCTGCGACGCGATCTACGCGTTCCCGACCCTGCTGCTGGCGATCGTGATGTCGATCGTCATCTCCGGCGGGCAGTCGAACCTCTGGGCCGGCATCTTCGCCGCGGCGGTCTCGATCACCGTGGTCTACATTCCGCAGTACTTCCGCGTGATCCGGGCCGAGACCGTGCGGATCAAGGGCGACGCCTTCGTCGAGTCGGCGAAGGTCATCGGAGCGTCGACGCCGCGGATCATGTTCCGCCACGTCCTGCGGAACGCGACGCGCACGCTGCCGCTGATCTTCACGCTGAACTCCTCCGAGGCGATCCTGACCCTCGCGGGCCTGGGCTTCCTCGGCTTCGGCATCGAGCCGACGTCGGCCGCGGAGTGGGGCTACGACCTCAACAAGGCGCTGTCGGACGTCACGAGCGGCATCTGGTGGACCTCGGTCTTCCCGGGCCTGGCGATCGTGCTCGTGGTGCTGGGCATCACCCTCGTGGGCGAGAGCCTGAACGACCTCGCCGACCCGCGCCTGCGCGGTCGGCGCGCGGTGGCCGCCGGTGCCGGCGACGTCGCCGCGACGTCCGTCGTGCCGGGCGGCGTCCTCGCCGCCGACGGCCTGGAGACGCCGGGGCACGACCCCGTCGCCGGAGTGGAGGAGACGCGATGAGCGACCAGCGCATCGTCCGGGACGCCTCAGCGCGTCCGATCGTGGACATCACCGACCTCGAGGTCGCGTTCGCGAGCGACCGCGGCGCCGTCCGCGCCGTCGCCGGGGTGAGCCTGCGCGTCGAGCGCGGCGAGGTCCTGGCGATCGTCGGCGAGTCCGGCAGCGGCAAGACCGTGACCGCGAAGACCATCCTCGGCCTCCTGCCCGAGACGGCCACCGCCTCCGGAGTGGTCCTGCTCTCGAAGAAGGACGGCAGCGCGGCGACCGACGTCGTCTCCGTGCCCAAGGCCCGCCTCCGGGAGCTGCGCGGCACCGACGTCGCCATGGTCTTCCAGGAGCCGGGCACCGCCCTCAACCCGGTCTTCACGGTGGGCTGGCAGATCGCGGAGGGACTGCGCGCTCACGGCTCTGTCTCGAAGAAGGAGGCGCGCAAGCGCGCGGTCGACGTCCTGCGCACCGTCGGCATACCGGAGCCGGAGAAGCGGGTCGACTACTACCCGCACCAGTTCTCGGGCGGCCAGAAGCAGCGCGTCGTCATCGCGATGGCCCTGGTCCTGGATCCCGGCCTGATCGTCGCGGACGAGCCGACCACCGCGCTCGACGTGACCGTGCAGGCCGAGATCCTCGACCTGCTCCGCCGGTGCCGCGACGAGTTCGGCACCTCGATCGTGCTGATCACCCACAACATGGGCGTCGTCGCCGATCTGGCCGACCGCGTCGCCGTGATGTACCAGGGCGAGCTGGTCGAGGAGGCGACGGTCTCCGAGCTGTTCTCGGCGCCGAAGGCCGAGTACACGAGGAAGCTCCTCGCCGCCGTCCCGCACGTGGGCCAGGGCGTCGAGCGCGCCCGCGTCCGCGCCGTCGAGCGCGCCGAGGCCCCCGAGGCCGAGACGCTCGTCGCCGCCGAGGGCCTGCGGATCCAGTACCCCGGCCGGCTCGGCCGTCCCGGCTTCGTCGCGGTCGACGGCGTCTCGCTGCGCATCCGAGCCGGCGAGGTGCTGGGCCTCGTCGGCGAGAGCGGCTCGGGCAAGACCACCATCGGGCGCGCCATCGCGGGCCTGACGCCGGTGACCGGCGGGTCGCTGAAGGTCCTCGGCAAGGAGATGCGCGGCATCCGCGAGCGCGCCTTCCGGCCGGTCCGCGGCGACATCGGCTTCGTGTTCCAGGACCCGGCGTCGAGCTTCAACCCGCTGCTCACCATCGCGGAGTGCGTGGCCGAGCCGCTGATCGTGCACGGGCGGGCCGGCGACGCCGCCGGGGCGCGCTCGCGCGTCGACGAGCTCCTGGAGGCGGTGCAGCTGCCGCGCTCCTACGGCGACCGCTACCCGCACGAGCTCTCCGGCGGCCAGCGCCAGCGCGCCAGCCTCGCCCGGGCCCTCGCCCTCGAGCCGAAGCTGCTGATCGCCGACGAGCCGACCTCGGCGCTCGACGTGTCGGTGCAGGCCCGCGTGCTCGAGCTGTTCGCCGAGCTGCAGCGCGAGTTCGGCTTCGCCTCGCTGTTCATCAGCCACGACCTCGCCGTGGTCGACCTGCTCGCCGACCGCATCGCGGTGCTCTACCGCGGCGAGCTGGTCGAGGAGGGGACGGGGGCCGAGGTGCTCGCCGCGCCGAAGCACCCCTACACGCAGCGCCTGCTCGCCTCCCTGCCCGTGCCCGACCCGGTCGAGCAGGCCTCGAGGCGCGAGCTCCTGCGCAGCATCGTCGAGGCGGAGCGCCGGGCGTGAGCCGGACCGCCGAGGATCAGGCCCCCATCGTCGTCGACGACCTCAGCGTCGAGTACCCGCCGCGCGGCATCAGCCGCCGGTGGACAGCACTGCGGGGAGTGAGCCTCCGCGTGGAGCCGGGGGAGGTGCTCGGGATCCTCGGCGGCAGCGGCTCGGGCAAGTCCACGCTCGCGCGCGTGCTCGGCGGCGACGGCCTGGGGCACGACGGCGGCCGCACGCGCCCGGTGATCATCGGAGGGGACGCGACGGTCGCGGGGCACCGCCTCCGCTCGCTCCCCGCCCGCGAGCTCAAGCGCTTCACCGTCGACGTCGCGCATCTCGCGCAGGACGCCGGAGCGGCCCTCCGCCCCGAGCTGACCGTCTCGGAGCTGATCGCCGAGCCGATCTTCCTCCGCGACCGCCACTACGACCCGAAGGCCGCGGCGGTGCGGGTGGCGACGCTGCTCGACTCCGTGCACCTGCCGCTGTTCCTGCTCGACCGCTACCCCTTCGAGCTCTCCAGCGGCCAGCGCCAGCGCGTGGCCGTGGCCCGCTCGCTCGTGCTCGGGCCGAAGGTGCTGATCGCCGACGAGCCGACCTCGGGCATCGACGCGACGGTGCGCGAGTCGATCGTGGACCTCCTCGCCGACCTGCGGCGCCGGGAGGGCTTCGCCGCCGTCGTGGTCAGCCACGACATCGACGTGCTGAGCCGGGCGACCGACCGGATCGCAGTGCTGGTCGGCGGCGAGGTCGTCGCGTACGGGCCGCTGCTGGAGGTGCTGATCGAGGCCCGGCACCCCTACGTGCGCGAGCTCGGAGCGGCCTTCGCCGAGTACGAGCGCTTCGACGCCTCCCGAGCGCAGCGCGTCGAGGCGGCCGACCAGTGACCGTCCCGCGCGTCGCGGTGCTCCCGCGGCCGAAGCCGGTGTTCGCCGAGGCGGTCGAGTCGGGCGGTGGGGTGGTCGTCGGACTCGACGGGAGTCCGGACGCGCTGCTCTGGCTGTCCTACGGCCGCACGGACGAGCTGGCCGCTGTGCTGGAGGAGCACCCGTCGATCCGCTGGGTGCAGCTGCCCTGGGCCGGCGTCGACGTCTTCGCGCCCGTGCTCGCCGCGTCCCGCGCGGACGTCGTCTGGACCAGCGCCAAGGGCGCCTACGCGGAGCCGGTGGCCGAGCACGCGCTCGCGCTGGTGCTCGCCCTCCTGCGCTCGCTGCCGGAGCGGGCGCGCGCCGTGTCGTGGGGGCCGAAGAAGGCGGTCACGCTGCACCGAGCCTCCGTGGTGATCGTCGGAGCAGGAGGGATCGCTCGCGAGCTCCTGCGGCTGCTCGCCGTCTTCGACTGCCGGGTGACGATCGTCCGCCGCGGAGACGAGCCGGTGGAGGGCGCCGCCCGCACCCTGCCGGCGTCGCGGCTCGCCGAGGCCGCGGCGGACGCCGACGTGCTGGTCCTGGCCGCCGCCGCCACCGCGGGCACGGAGCGGATGGTCGACGCGGGTCTGCTCGCGCGGCTCCCCGCCCACGCCGTGCTCGTCAACGTCGCCCGGGGGAGCCTCGTCGACACGGACGCGCTCGTCGCGGCCCTCGCCGAAGGCCGTCTCGCGGGCGCCGCGCTCGACGTGACGGACCCCGAGCCGCTGCCGGACGGGCATCCGCTCTGGAGCGAGCCCCGGTGCCTGATCACGCCCCACAGCGCGGACACCCCCGAGATCACCGCGCCGCTCCTGGCCGAGCGCGTGCGCGCCAACGTGGCCGCCTGTGCCGCCGGCGGGCCGTTCGTCGGCCGCGTCGACCCGGGCTCCGGCTACTGAGTGCGCGCCCGATTTTGCGTTCGCGGAGAGTTTGCTAAAGTAGTACCGCGCTGATCGCCTCCGGGTGGTCGGATGATCCTCGATAGCTCAATTGGCAGAGCAATCGGCTGTTAACCGGTAGGTTCTTGGTTCGAGTCCAAGTCGGGGAGCGAAGGGTCCGGGACTCCACTCTCGGGCCCTTTTTTCGTGCCCGCGAGCGGTCGCCCTCGAGGGCCCACCCGCTCGGACCGACGATCGGAGGCGCGATGCGCGAGGACGTGCTCGCTCTCCTGTGCCGCCGCCCCGACGTCGAGGCGCCGGATCTCGTCGCCGTCGACGCCAGTGACCGCCTGCTGCTCGACCTCGCCGCCGATCGCGGCCGCCTCGCCGTGATCGGGGACGCCTACGGGGCACTGAGCCTCGGCCTCGCCGCCGACGGCCGTGCCGTACGCGTCGTGCAGGACTCGATCACCGCCGAGCGCGCTCTCTCGCAGAACCTCGAGACGGTGCGGGGGTCGGGCGTCGATCTCGCGCCGATCGAGATCGTCGACTCCGTCGCGGAGGCCGTCCGCGACGCCGACGCGGTGCTCCTGCGCCTGCCGCGCTCGCTCGACGCCCTGGCCGCCGTCGCGGCCGGGACCGCACTCGCGAACCCGGCGGCGACCCTGATCGGCGCCGGCCGCATCAAGCACATGACCCGCACGATGAACGACGTGCTCGCCGTGCGCTACGAGCGGATCGACGTCTCCCTCGCCCGGCAGAAGTCGCGCGCCCTTCTCGCGAGCGGCGCGCTCCCCGACCAGCCGCCCGCGCCAGGGCCCGAGCGGCGCCGTCTGGACGAGCTCGACCTCGAGGTCGTCGCACTGCCGGGAGCCTTCGCAGGTGCACGACTGGACCTCGGCACCCGCGCCCTCCTCGCCGCCCTCGATCTCGACTCCCTCCCCGCGGGCACCGCACTCGACCTCGGCTGCGGAACCGGCGTGCTCGCCGCCGTGGTGGCTAGGGCCCGCCCCGACCTCGCCGTGATCGCGACGGACACCTCGCGTGCCGCGGTCGAGTCCGCCCGGGCGACCGCGGCGGCCAATGGGCTGGCCGTCCGCGTCCTCCGCGACGACAACGCCTCGACTCTGGAGGCGTCCTCCGTCGACGTCGTGCTCTGCAATCCGCCGTTCCACTCCGACGGAGCCGTCACCGACCTCGTCGCCCGGCGCATGCTGCGCGCGGCCGGCCGCGTGCTGCGCCCCGGAGGCGTGCTGTGGACGGTCTTCAACTCCCACCTCGCGCATCCGGCCGAGCTGCGCCGCGCAGTCGGGCCGACCTCGGTGGTGGCGCGCGACCGCCGCTTCACCGTCACCCGCTCCGTGCGCTCCGACGGCTGAGTCCGGCTCCGCAACCCCCTCCGCGGCCTCAGGTCCGCTGTCCGCGGCGCGGGTACGATCTCTCTCCGGCGCTCCTGTGCCGAACCCGTCCCGTCACCCCGGAGGCCGTCGTGCTCGAAGTCGTCCTCGTCCTCGCCCTGATCGCCCTGGTCGCGGTCGTCGTGCTGTGGCGTCGCGCCGTCGGCGCCGAGCGCCGTGCCGCCGAGAGCCGTGCGGAGGAGGCGGCGCGCGTCGTCCGCCTCGAGCTGGCGGTCGGCGAGCAGGAGGCGAGGCTCCGCATCGTCGGCGAGCTCGAGCAGCTCGCGGTCCGCAGCGCCGCGCACGTCGTCGAGGAGGCCGAGAGCGTCCGGCTCACGATCGACCGCGACCCCGCTGCAGCCGCGCGGTCGGCGCAGCGGGCCGTGCGGGCAGCCGAGGCCTCGCTGGCGCAGCTGCGCCGCATCGCGACCGTCGCCTCCGTCGATCCGGGGGAGCTGCCGCGCACCGGCGGCTCCGTCCCCCTGATCGAGGGCGCCCGCGAGCGAGGCCTGAGCGTCCGCGAGGAGTCGTTCGGCGAGCCGTTCCCGCTGCAGGACGGCGCCGAGGTGGCTGTGTTCCGGGTGCTCGAGTACGCCTTCGACTCGGCGCTGGAGACCGGCGGCGCGGGGACCGAGGTCCGCATCAGCTCCCGATGGACGACCACGGGCCTCAGGGTGGAGGTCGACGACGACCGCGAGCAGCACGGCGCGGCGGAGCAGGACGCCAGCGCTCTCGAGGCGGACCTGCGCTCGCTCACCGAGCGCATCGACAGCCCCGAGCTCGCCGAGCTGCGCGAGCGGGCCGCCCTCTTCGGCGGCGACGTGACCGAGAAGCGGACGCCCGGCGTCGGCCGGAGCGTCACCGCCTCGTTCCCCGCGATCCGCCACCACAACGGCGTGCACGGGGTCGACCTGGCCTGAGTCAGTCCTCGAGGTGCTCCACGCCGGGCAGCCACGAGACGCCGGGGCCGCCCCAGCCGCGCTTGCGGGTGATCTTCGCGACCGGCTTGTGGTAGTCGTGCTCGAGGCGGTCGATGTAGAGCACGCCGTCGAGGTGGTCGAACTCGTGCTGGAACACGCGGGCGAACCAACCGTCCGCGACGATCTCGAACGGCTCCTGCTCGAGGTCGACCGCGCGGAGGATCGCGCGCTCGGAGCGGCGGAGCGGGAAGCGCTCGCCGGGGAAGGAGAGGCACCCCTCCGACTCCGTGTCCTCGTCCGCCTCGCCGAGCGGGGTCGGCGTGACGAACAGCTCGGGGTTGATCGCGACGCCGCGGCGGGGGGTGCCGTCGTCGTCGGCGTAGTCGTAGACGAACAGGCGCAGCGGGACGCCGACCTGCGGGCCGGCGAGGCCGACTCCGGGGGCGGTGTCCATCGTCTCGAACATGTCGGCGACGAGGGTGCGCAGCGCATCGTCGAACTCGGTGACGGGGGCGGCGGGGGAGTGCAGGACGGGGTCGCCGGCGATGCGGATGGGGAGGACGGCCATGGGGGACAGGGTACCGCGGGGCCGTCGACCGGGTCCGCGAGGATCATCCGCTGGGCTCAGCCCCTCACCCGTGCGTCGGAGGACTCCCGGAGGCGTTCTGGGTAGGGTCGACCCCATGCCCGCCGATCTCGCCGAACTCCTCAACGACCCGGCGAAGTTCATCGGCATCCCGATCGCTCTCGTGGGCGCGGTGTTCCTCTCCCTCGGCGCGCAGTTCCAGCACCGGGGAGTGGCGAAGGTGGAGCGGTTCTCGAAGCGCTCCGGCTCCTCCGGGCTCAGCGGCGGCCAGCTGGTCGCGCTGCTCTCGCGCCCCTCGTGGGTGATCGGCACCCTGCTCCTGGGTCTCGCGATCGTCTTCCAGCTGACGAGCCTCGGCTTCTCCCCGCTCATCGTGGTGCAGCCGCTCGGAGCGGTGGCGCTCGTGATCACCGCGGTCGTCAACGCGCGGGTCAGCCGGGTGCGACTGAACGCGGCGTCGATCCGGGCGATCGTGCTCTGCGTCGGAGGCGTCGGCACGTTCGTCCTCGTGGCGGCGTTCAACGCGGTCGACAAGTCCATCCAGACGCCCGAGCTCATCACGATCCTCGTGATCCTCGCCGTGGTGCTCACGGTCTTCGTCATCGCCTTCCGCATCTTCCGCCGCGGAGCGAAGGCGATCTTCTACATCGTGGGCGCCGGAGTGGTCTACGGCTTCGTCGCGACTCTCGCGAAGGTCGTGCTCAACCGCATCAAGTACGGCGAGTTCGACCCGCTGACGGTGGTCTGCATCGTGGCGCTCCTGGCCGCGACCGCGCTCGGCGGGTACTTCGTGCAGAACGCCTACTCCTCCGGCCCGCCGGACCTCGTCGTCGCGGGCCTCACCGTCATCGACCCGCTGGTCGCCGTCGCGATCGGCATCGTCGTGCTCGGGGAGGCGCAGTACGCGGCCCCGTGGGCGATCCCGCTCTTCATCGCGGCCGGTGCCGTCGCCATCTACGGCGTCTTCCTCCTCGCCAAGCACCACCCGCAGGCGCGCTGACGGCGCGGGATCCCGAGTGGTGAGGACTCCTCTGCCTACAATGGCTCCGCGCCGAGAGCCACGAAACCGACCGACCTCCGCCGATCGCTCCCTTCTCTCCCCGAGCGGCACGACACCGATAGGACCTCCCGTGTCAGATCCCCGCGACGCGTCCCGACCGGGATCGCCCGACTCCCGACCGCTGACGGTCGTGATCGGCTGCGACACCTTCGCTCCCGACGTGAACGGAGCCGCGAAGTTCGCCGAGCGCCTCGCCGCCGGTCTCGCGCAGCGCGGCCACGAGGTCCACGTCGTCGCCCCCTCGGCCGACGGCTGGAGCGGCACCCGGGTCGAGACGCACGAGGGTCAGCGGATCATCGTGCACCGGCTCTACAGCTGGCGCTGGTACCCGCACGACTGGCTGCGCTTCGCGATGCCGTGGCGCATCCGGCAGAACAGCGCGCGCATCCTCGACGAGGTGAAGCCCGACGTCGTGCACTTCCAGTCGCACATCATCGTCGGCCGCGGCCTCGGGATCGAGGCGGCCAAGCGCGGCATCCGCATCGTCGGCACGAACCACTTCATGCCCGAGAACATGCTCGAGTTCACCCTCCTGCCGAAGGCCGTGCAGGCCAAGGCCGTGGCGATGGCGTGGCGGGCCGCGCGCCGCACCTTCGGCCGGGCGGAGGCGGTCACCACGCCGACCCGCAAGGCCGCGCAGTTCCTCGAGAAGTACACGGGCCTCCGGGGCGTCCACGCCATCTCCTGCGGCATCGACGCCGACAACTACACGCCCGACTTCACGGCGCGCGCCGGCGACTCGATCCTCTTCGTCGGCCGCGTGACCGGCGAGAAGCACATCGACGTCCTGCTCCGCGCCGTCGCCCTGCTCGATCCGGCGCTCGACGCGAAGCTCGAGATCGTCGGCGGCGGCGACCAGATGCGCAACCTCCAGCAGCTCGCCGCGACCCTCGGCATCGCCGACCGCGTGCGCTTCACCGGCTACGTCTCGGACGCCGAGCTCAAGGAGGCGTACACGCGCGCCACCGTGTTCGCCATGCCGTCCATCGCCGAGCTGCAGAGCATCGCGACGATGGAGGCGATGGCCTCGGCCCTCCCCGTCGTCGCCGCCGACGCGATGGCCCTCCCGCACCTCGTCCACGACGGCGAGAACGGCTACCTTTTCGCGCCGGGCAGCGCCGAGGCCCTCGCCGACCGCCTCACCGCCGTGCTCACGGCCGACCAGGAGGACCTCGAGGCGATGAAGCGCGCCTCCCTCCAAATCGTCGCCGCGCACGACATCAACCGCACGATCAGCACCTTCGAGAGCCTGTATCGTGGGGAGCCGGTGGCCGATCCGGCCTCCGACGCAGCGTCCGCACCCGCCGCCACCTGACGGCCGCTCGGACGGCCGCCGCGGGGCGTTAGCTCAGCCGGTCAGAGCAGCGGACTCATAATCCGTCGGTCACGGGTTCAAGTCCCGTACGCCCTACTCCGCTCCACCCGCGGTGGTTCCTCCTCTCCAGCGCCGGGTCGGGCCTCCACCTGATGTCGTTCTCGTCGGAGCGGACGGTCCGGCCCCGTCAGGCCGACGGGCCGTGCCTCAGGACGGCGCCGACGCGGTCCTCGCCGGCACGCCGACCGCGGACGAGTCGGATGCGACGTCGCGGACAACGACGGCGCCGGCTCCGACCCGCACACGGTCGCCGACGGTCACGTCCCCGACGATCGTCGCGCGGGCGCCGATGTAGACGTCGTCGCCGATCACGGGCGTCCGACCCTTCGACTCGCCGATGGTGACGCCTTGGTAGATGAACGCGTTCCTTCCGATCACCGTGCGCGGGTGCAGGATCACGCCGCGGCCCCAGTGGGGGAGACGCAGGCCGGGCCCGACCGGAGCGGCCGGCGGCAGCTCGGCTCCGAGGATCATGCGGGTCCAGACGAGATCGACCAGGCGGTAGACGAGGTGGAGGGGGAGCCGGGTCCTCCGAGAGCTCGAGTACTGCCCGAGCCGGAGGACGAGGACGGTGAGCCGGTCGGAGGCGTGGCCCTTGGCGGCCAGGTCCGCGCGGACGACGGCGCGGAGGTCAGCGAGATCCATGCTCCCAGTCTGAGTGGGAGCCTCGAGGGTGAGGCCGGGCCGTCGGAGATCGTCCGGGGCGTGGCGAGCATCCGCGAGCGGACGACACGGTGGCGCGATGCGCTAGCACGTCCCGACGCGCCGCGCCCGTACTGGCCGCTCTCCGCTCGACGTGATTGCCTGAACCCGTGCCTGATCTTCCGATGTTCCCGCTCGGCTCCGTGCTCCTGCCGCACATGCCGCTCCCGCTCCGGCTGTTCGAGCCGCGGTACCTGCGGATGCTCGGCGACGTCCTCGAGGACGAGACCCTCGCGTTCGGCGTCGTGCTCATCGAGCGCGGCCAGGAGGTGGGCGGCGGCGACCAGCGGTTCGCGGTCGGCGCCCGCGCGCGCATCCTGAACATCGACGGGGCGGAGTCGTTCGTCACGCTCGACTCCGTGGGCGAGGAGCGCTTCGAGGTCGTCCGCTGGTACGAGGACGACCCGTACCCACGCGCCGAGGTCCGCCTGCTGCCCGATCTGGAGTGGGACGAGAAGCACGCCCCCGCGCTGGCTGCGGCGGAGTCGGCGGTCCGCACGGCACTGGCGGTCGCGAGCGAGTTCGTCGAGCAGCGCTACGGCGCGGTCGTCGAGCTCGCCGAGGATCCGGCCGCGCACGCCTGGCAGCTCGCCGGCGTCGCACCGGTCACCGAGCTCGACCGCCTCGCGTTCCTCCGCAGCTCCACCATGGAGGAGCTGCTGGAGTCGGTCCGGGAGCGCTCCGCCGAGGCGACCGAGTCGTTCCGCGCCGGCTGGGCCTGAGCCCCGTCCCGGCGTCCCACGACGAGCCCGTCAGTCCTCGAGGCTGACGCCGCGCTCCTCCGCCAGCTTGACCAGGTCGTCGACGACCACGAGCGCCATCCGCACCGAGCGGTCGCGGCGGTACTCCTCGTCGTCCGGGTCGATCCGCGAGGTGCGGTCGAGGGTCTCCTCGATCGACTGGGCGAGCTCGCGCCACGCGTCCTGACGGGCGTCGTCGACGAGCGTCGCGAGGTACTCCTCGTCCTGCGCACGCCTGTGGAGGGAGTCGGCGACCAGGAGCGAGAGCCGCTCGCGGTGGTCGAGGTTGTCGACGTCGGCCGAGCGGTAGTCGTGCACGTGGTCGGAGCGGCCGCCCACCGAGGTCACGTCGGCGGCGATGCCGCGCAGGCGCTCGGCGGCTGCCTCGGACTCGCGCGCCAGCTTCTCGAGCTCCTCCGCGGCGACGACGGAGTAGCGGCCCGAGTCGAAGGGGACGTCAGCACCGAGGCCGTCCATCAGCACACGGTTCTTCACGGCCATCCGGCTCGCGTACTGCGCGAGCATCAGGCCCTCCTCGGCGGCCTCCTCGACGGAGGCGGGCTCGCGCGACGGGTTCTCATCGGGGTCGTACGGCTCCATCTTGAACCTGCGTCGACGCCGGAACCACACGTGCGTCACCTACATCCCGGAGCAGGCGCCCCGCCCGCCGGAGCACCTCTTCGAGAGTACCCGGCGGGCGGGCGCCGTGGTCGGCGGCTCAGGCCTCGCGCCAGTCGTCCTGCCGGAGGTGGGAGCCGGCCTGCGGCCCCATCTGCAGCATCCCGCCGTCCACGACGTACGAGGATCCGGTGATGTAGGAGGCGGCGGGAGAGGCCAGGAAGGCGACCACCGCCGCGATCTCGCGGGCGTCGCCGGGGCGGCCGAGGGGGATGCCGGGGCGGTCGATCGTGACGGGGTCCACGTCCTCGGCGTCGTTCATCGGCGTGGCGATCTCTCCGGGGGCGACGGCGTTGACGGTGATGCCGAGGGAGCCGAGCTCGAGTGCGGCGACCTTCAGCAGGCCGCCCAGCCCGTGCTTGGCGGCGGTGTAGGCGACGGAGCCGACCCGCGGCTGGTGTTCGTGGACGCTGGTGACCGCGATGATCCTGCCGCCCGTGCCCTGGGGCGCCATGCGCCGCGCGGCGCGCTGAAGGCAGACGAACGCTCCGTCGAGGTTCAGGGCGACGGTCGAGCGCCAGCTGTCGAGGCTCTGCTCGAGGAAGGGCTCGCCTCCGCCTCCGCCCGCATTGCTGACGGCGACGTCGAGCCCGCCCAGTCGATCCGCGAGATCGTCGATCACGTCGCCCGCGCCCTCCAGATCCGTCGTGTCGAGGCGCGCGATCTCGGCGCGCCGGCCGAGGGAGCGCACCTCCTCCGCCGTGCCCTGCGCGCCCTCCTCGTCGCTGTGCCAGGTGATGCCGACGTCCATGCCCGCCTCGGCCAGTGCCACCGCGGTCGCCCGGCCGATGCCGGAGTCAGAGGCGGTCACCAGTGCACGGGTGGGCCGGAAGTCTCGAGGTCCCTGGGTCATGTCGTCTCCTGTCTCGATCGGGCCGCCGATCCGGCGGACACGGGTCGATCCCATCAGGGGATCCGACGCGCTCGGGAGCCGGTTGACAGGTCCGGGCTCGCGCGAGACGCGTGGCGGTGTCCCCGCTGAGCGCCCCGATCGCGTTGACTGGGCGGATGGATCACCGGCGCATCTCGGTCGTCGTCCCCGTGAAGGACGACGCCCGCCACCTCGAGCAGCTGCTCGAGCTCCTCCGCGAGCAGACGCTCGCTCCGTTCGAGATCGTCGTCGTCGACGACGGGAGCACCGACGACAGCGCCGCCGTCGCGCGGGCGGCGGGCGCGCGGGTGGTGCGGCACGACGGAGCCGGGATCCCGGCGAGCACGGCGCACGGCTTCGACGAGGCGCACGGCGACGTCCTCGCACGGCTCGACGCCGACTCCCGCCCGGGACCCGACTGGCTGGCGCGCCTGGCCGGCCACTTCGCCGACCCCGAGGTCGGAGCGGTGACCGGTCCCGGACGCTTCGACGAGCTCGGCCCGATCGCCCGGGTGATCGCGCGGGTCGCCTACATGGACGCCTACTTCGTGCTGATGGGGTCGGCGCTGGCCAACTGGCCGCTCTTCGGCTCCAACTGCGCCGTCCGCCGGTCGGCGTGGGAGGAGATCGCGGAGGAGATGCACCGGCACGACGCCTACGTGCACGACGACGTCGAGATCAGCGTGCACCTGGGACTCCGGCACCGGATCGTGCTCGACCGCCACCTCGAGGTCGGCATCTCGGCCCGCCCCTTCGGCGCCTTCGCCGACATGCTCCGCCGGTTCGACCGCGCTCTGCACACGCTGGCGCGGCACCCCGGGATGGGGTCGTCCCTGCAGCGCTGGACGCACCGGGTGCGCCGCACCCACCGCGACCGCCTGCGAGCGACGGCCGCGGCGCGCCGCTCCGGCTGACGACGAGAACCGACGGCGCCGCCTGACGGCTAGGGCTGGGCCGCGTCCGGCCGGGCCGCGTCGGGCTCGGCCTCCGCCGCCCGATCCTCTCCGGGCGCGGTGCGCCCCTCCTTCGGCATCGCCCAGACCGCGGCGAGCATGCCCACGGCGAGGACCGTGAGCGCGATGCAGACGAAGCGGGTGCCCTCGGCGAGGTCCGCCGGTGCGGGGACGCCGCCGCCCGCCTTCGCGTTCACGATCGCGCCGAACACGGCCACGGCGACGGCGCTGCCGATGTTGCGGGCGAAGAAGTTGGTCGAGGAGACCACTCCGCGCTCGTTCCAGTCGACGCTCGACTGCGCCCGGATCAGCGTCGGAGTCGCCACGAGCCCCATGCCGGCGCCGATCAGCACGCAGAAGCCGGCGATCTCCCACAGCGTCGAGGAGGCGCCGAGCAGGATGGTCAGCGCCGTGCCGATCACGACGAGCCCCGCTCCGAGGAAGCCCGTGTTGCGGAAGCCGATGCGCAGGTAGAGCCGGCCCGACAGGCTCGCCGCGACCGGCCAGCCGAGCGTCATCGCCGCGACGGCGAAGCCCGCGCCGAGGGCGGAGCTGCCGAGCACGCCCTGCGCGAAGGTCGGGAAGTACGAGGTGACGCCGAGCGTGATCGCGCCGACGGTCACCGAGACCAGGCTGGTCGAGATCAGCACGCGCCGCGTGAGGACCCAGAGGGGGAGCACCGGGGCGGCAGCTCGCCGCTCGATCGCGACGAAGCCGGCGAACGCGAGGGCCGAGACGACGAACACGCCGACTCCGGCGGGGGAGAGCCACGGCCAGGCGCTGCCGCCCTCGAGCAGCCCGAGGATGAGCAGCGCGGTGCCCACGGCGAGCACGGAGGCGCCCGCCACGTCGATCCGCTGCTTCTCGCCCCGCGTGGTCTCGCGGAAGCTGCGGATCAGGAGGAACGCCGCCAGGAGGCACAGGGGGATGTTGACGAGGAAGATGCCGCGCCAGGCGCCCAGGTCCGAGAGCACGCCGCCGAGGGTCGGCCCGACGACCGAGGAGATGCCCCAGACGCTCGCGAGGTAGCCCTGGGTCTTCGCACGCTCGGCGACCGTGTAGATGTCGCCGGCGATGGTGATGCCCATCGGCTGGATCGCTCCGGCCCCCAGGCCCTGCAGGGCTCGGAACGCGATCAGCGCGGGCATGCTCCAGGCGAGGCCGCACAGGAGCGAGCCGACCAGGAACAGGGCGATGCCGATCAGCATGATGGGCTTGCGCCCGATCACGTCGGCGAGCTTGCCGTAGAGGGGGACCGAGACGGCCTGGGCCAGCAGGTAGATCGAGAACAGCCAGGGGAACTGCTCGAAGCCCCCCAGGTCGGCGACGATGGACGGCACGGCCGTCGAGAGGATCGTGGCGTCGAGGGCGACCAGAGCGGTCGAGATCATCAGGGACAGCAGGATCGGGCCGCGCTCCGAGCGCAGTCCGACACTCGCGCGGGTGGGGGCGTCGGTCACTCTGCCCAGGCTATTCCACAGCCGGGGGATGGAAGCGGGGAGGAGAGGATCCGCTCCGGGGCTCGGTAGACTGGTGGCATGGAACTCGTTCTCTGGCTCGTCGTGTCCGCCATCGCCGGTGTCGGCCTCGTCTCCGGAGTCGCGGCTCTCATCGCCATGACGCGGGCGCCCTGGTCGGCCGACAAGTAGCCGCCCGGCCGGCCTCGCGCCGGCACTACTCGTAGATCCGCACCACGCTCCACTGCGGCTCCGTCGACGCGACCACGTCGAGCACGAACGCGCCGCCGGTCGCGAGGTCCGTCGCCTGGAAGCGCCAGCCGCCGATGCTCACCGGTGTGCGCCCGAACGTCGGCGGGAACCCCTCGAGGGGCGCCCACCACTCGCTCGTGCAGGTCCACACCGTCGGCCGGTCGGTCACCCGGTAGCTCCCGCCCCGCCACTCGAGCGCGATCGGCACTCCCTCGCCGTCGGTCGAGACCAGCGCCGTCTCGTCGATCACCGCCATCGTCGTGCTCCCGTTCACTCGCCGGACCCGGTTGGCCGTTCGAACATGTGTTCGATAGTCTGCGAGTGTACGCCGCGGCGCTCGTGCTCGCCACGGCCGCGGATCGACCGGTGGGAGGCGCGATGATCGAGTGGAGTCCGCTCCAGATGCTGCGCAGCAGCGGGCAGGACGAGTGGGTGATGGTCGACGCCCTGCGCACCGGCCGGATCGGCCTGGTGCGCCGCATCGAGACCGGCCCGTACCGCGAGACCTGGTTCCGCGCGGTGACCTGGGCGGCGGAGCCGGAGAGGCGGACGCTCGTGGGCTACTCCCGCTCGATGGACACCATCGCGGCCGCCCTGTGGGCCCATCAGCCGCCGACAGCGCAGGAGAAGCCCTTCCCCGGCTACCCGCCCTCGCGGCCGTCGCCGTGACTCCTTCAGCGAGAGGGGGCCCGGCCGTCCCCGCGACGGCGGCCTCCGTGTCCGCCACGGGGGAGAATGGCCCGATGCTCCTCGCACTCGTCGGCGGCCCCACGGGGGCGTGGCGGGCGGTCGACCCCGTCGGCGGCGCCGAGGCCGGGAGCGGCAGGGGCCCGGTCGAGCTGGCGGCGTTCGTCCGGAAGCGGGAGCCGGAGCGCCCGCGCTGGGTCTGGGACGACACCGCGCGCTGGTACCCCGCACTGCTGTCGGCCGGCGTGGTCGTCTCCCGGTGCCACGACCTCCGGCTGGCCCGCGCGATCCTCCGCCGCTCGGTCTCCGCCGCCGCATCGGCTCTCGCGCGCTCGCCCCTCGACCCGTGGGACGCGGGAGCCGCGGCCCCCGCCGCGCAGGACACGCTGATCGGGTTCGAGGAGGCGGCGGGCGGCTCCGACGAGCTCGACCCCGTCCTCGAGCTGGCCCGGCAGGAGGAGGCGCTCTCCGGCGCCGCCGAGGCCGGCCGGCTCCGCCTGCTGCTCGCCGCCGAGTCCGTCGGCGCCCTGATCGCTCGCGAGATCGCCCACGCGGGGCTGCCGTGGCGCGCCGATGTGCACGACCGGGTGCTCACCGGGATGCTCGGCCCCCGCCCGCTCTTCGGCGGCCGCCCGGCCCTGCTGGAGACGCTGGCCGTCCGTCTGCGCGACGAGCTCGGCGCGCCCGAGCTCAATCCCGACTCGCCGGCCGAGCTCCTCAAGGCGCTGCGGCGCGCGGGGCTGCCGGTCGAGTCGACGCGCTCCTGGGAGCTGCAGTCCCTCGAGCACCCCGCGGTGCCGCCCCTCCTAAAGTACAAGAAGCTCTCCCGGCTGCTCACCGCCAACGGCTGGGCCTGGCTCGACACGTGGGTGCGCGACGGACGGTTCCGGCCGGAGTACGTGGTGGGCGGCGTCGTCACCGGCCGCTGGGCGACCTCGGGCGGAGGGGCGCTGCAGCTGCCGCGGCAGATCCGCGCCGCGGTCACCGCGGATCCGGGCTGGAGCCTCGTGGTCGCGGATGCCGCGCAGCTCGAGCCGCGCATCCTCGCCGCGCTCTCGGGCGACTCGGCCATGGCCGCCGCCGGGCGGGGCCGCGACCTCTACCAGGGCATCGTCGACGCCGGAGTGGTCCCCGACCGGCCGAGGGCGAAGGTCGCGATGCTGGGGGCGATGTACGGGGCGACGAGCGGGGAGGCCGGGCGGCTGCTCCCGAGGCTCGCCCGTGCCTACCCGCGCTCGGTCGCGCACGTCGAGGCGGCGGCTCGGGCGGGGGAGCGCGGCGAGAGCGTCTCGACGTGGCTCGGGCGCAGCTCGCCTCCCGGACCCGAGGGGCTCTCGGCGGATGCGGCGCGAGCGCGCGAGTGGGGACGCTTCACCCGCAACTTCGTGGTGCAGGGCACCGCGGCCGAGTGGGCGCTCTGCTGGATGGGCGAGCTGCGGGCGCGACTGCGCGCCGAGGGCGGCGCGGTCGGCCGGGCGCACCTCGTCTACTTCCTGCACGACGAGGTGATCGTGCACGCTCCCGCCGACGTCGGCGAGCGGGTCGCCGCGATCGTCCGCGAGGCGGCGGTGCGCGCCGGACGCTCGCTCTTCGGAGAGGGCGAGGTCGACTTCCCGGTCACCGTCGCCGTCGTCGACTCCTACGACCAGGCGAAGTGAGACGCGGGATCAGTACCAGTGCGGCGAGCGGTTGTTCCAGCTCGACCATGCGTTGCAGGGCGAGCCGTAGGCGCTCTTGATGTACGAGAGACCCCAGTCGACCTGCGTCGCCGCGTTCGTCTGGTAGTCGGCTCCCGAGTTGGCCATCTTGCTCGCCGGGAGGGCCTGCGGGATGCCGTAGGCGCCGGAGGAGCGGTTCAGCGCGTTCCAGCGCCACCCCGACTCGCCGTTCCACAGCGGGATGAGGCACCGGTCGACCTGGTCGGCGCCCCAGCCGAAGCGGCCGACAGCGGTGCGGGCGTAGGCCTGGGCCTGCGCGGGGGAGAGGCCGTCCGTGCGTCCGGCGTAGGTGCCGAGGGCGGCGATGGTCTTGGCGGAGCTGTTGCGCGCGCCGGTCGGGTCGTCGTCGCCGAGCTCGACCGGGCCGCCTCCTCCGCCGCCTCCGCCTCCGCTGTTGGAGGGCGCTGCCGGAGCGGCGGCCGCGGCGGGAGCCGACGCGGCGCGCTGGCGGGCGGCCTCGGCCTCGGCGGCGAGGCGGGAGAGGCGCTGCTGCTCCTCGAAAGCCGACTTCGCGTCCTGGCCGTCGGCGTACTCCCGCTCGATCTCGGCGGTGGTGTTCTTGAGTGAGGCGAGCTGGGTGTAGAGCTCCTGGCTGTACTTCTCCTGGTCGGCGACCTTGGCGTCGGCCTCGGCCTGAGCAGAGCGGGCGACCGAGAGCGCGTCGGCCGCGGCGGTGGCGAGGGAGACGCGCTCGCCCCGGGCCTGCTCGGCCTGAGCGGCGAGGGAGACGGCCTGGTTCTCGGTCGACTGCGCCGCGGTCTGGAGCCGGCTGGTCTGCTGGGTGAGCTGCGTCATGGTGCCGAGGCGGTAGAGCAGCTCGCTCGACTCGTCGCCGCCGATGAGGAGGTTGAGCGTCGCATCGGTCCCGCCGTTGCGGTAGAGCTGCGCGGCGAGACGGCCGGCCTGCTCCTTCGCTGCGTCGGCGTCCGAGCGGGCGGCGGAGGCGCGCTCCTCCAGGGCGCTCACGCGCTGGGTCGCCTCGTCGAGAGCGCTCTGCGCGGCGTCCGCCTCGGCGGCCCGGCTGATGGCGGCGTCGGTGAGGGCGGCGGCCTGGTCGCGCAGGTCGGCGAGGAAGGCGGTGATGCGGTCGACCTCGGCGGCGGTGGCGCTCTCGCTCGACTTCGCGGCCTCGACATCGGACCACGAGGGGTAGTCGGACGGGTCGTAGGCGGCGGACGCGGAGAGCGGGGCGGCGAGGGCGGCGCACAGGACGAGGACCGTGCCCGCTCCGGCGGCGACGAGGCGCCGGCGCGCCCGGGAGGGGACGCGGAGACCGAGGGGGGTGCGGGACATGCGAACCACCCTAGGCGACGGCACCCGCGCCTGTCTCGTCCTAGCTCGAGGCTCGACGGCCCCGACGGGGACGCTCGAGAGCGTATCCGCGGACGCCCCGTCCCGGCCCGTCGCCCGTGAGCTCGTCGCGGGCCGCCTCGAGGAGGCGCCTCAGGGCCTCCTCCCGCACGCCGGCGGCGGTCGCGGCGAGGCGGCGCTGCGGGTGCGCGTCCTCCTCTTCCGCCTGCTCGTCGGCGGTGGCGGGCAGCGAGCTCTCGTACGCGTCGAGGACGGCGGCGAGGTCGGCGCCGGACAGGCTCGACGCCAGCAGCACGCGGTCGAGGACGTCGTCCCAGTCCTCCTCCGGGGACGCTCCGTCACCCGTCAGCCAGGCGGCCGCCTCCGCGCGGCCCTCGCGGGTGAGCGCGTGCAGGGGGAGGCCGTCGTCGGTGGACCCGGCCGAGACGACGAGGCCCCGCTCGCGCAGGCGCTCGAGCGTCGAGTAGATCTGGCCGACGTTGACCCGGGGCCGGTGCGCGGCACGGTCGAGGAGCTCGGCGTGCAGCTGGAGGCCGTAGGCGGGGCCGAGCGTGAGCAGGGCGAGCAGGCCGTCGCGGACGGACACGGTGCTCCTCCCGGCGGGCGTCTGGCGGTGTGCGGCGTCCGGCGGCGCGGACGACCCGAGTATAGGCAGGAGCCGCCCACGGCCGGTCGAGCAGGCGCGGCGAGCCGCCTTGACGGAGGTCCGCCGCTCCTGCATGATCGGGCGTGGTGGCACGTCCACCGTCATAATCGAAGAAGGCGCACCGCAGAGTGTTCCGTGGTCCGGGTCGTTGGGGAAGACGCACCGGGACGAACGGAGGACACCATGGTGGCGCAGCAGACTCGGGGTGTGCTCTTCGTGCACTCCGCCCCCCGCGCGCTCTGCCCCCACCTCGAGTGGGGGACAGGTCGCGCTCTTGGTCGTGCCGTGAACTTCGCCTGGATCGAGCAGCCCGTGCTCCGCAGCACCCTGCGCGCCGAGTTCGCCTGGGAGGGCCCGGTCGGAACCGGTGCCGTCATCGCGTCCGCTCTCCGCGGCTGGGCCGATGTCCGCTACGAGGTCACCGAGGAGCCCTCGCCCGGCGTCGACGGCGGCCGCTGGATGCACACGCCCGAGCTCGGAATCTTCTACGCCCAGACCGACAGCGCGGGCAACACCGTCGTGCCCGAGGACCGCATCCGCTCCGCCATGGAGCTCGCCGGCGCCGACCCCATCGAGCTGCACCGCGAGTTGCGCCTCGCCCTCGGCCAGGCCTGGGAGGACGAGCTCGAGCCCTTCCGCTACGGCGGCGACTTCGCGCCCGTCGTCTGGATGCACGGGGTCGGCTGAGTTCATTCGACGCCGCTCCTCGCGCGGCGTCGCGCAGTCGGCTCGGGCGGGTGGTCGGGTTCCTTGGAGCGGCCGGCGGCCGGCGACGCCGATCCGCTGGCACGCGGATCGGCGGATACGCCTCGCGGGGGCCGCTCGCTCCCGCCTCCCTGAACCAGGCGGCCAGCGGACCCTCGTTCCGGCAGAGGTCCGCCTCGAAGTCGCGTCGTCGCCTCACGGTTGCCGCTCGCTGGCACGTCGACCAGACGGTCGGCGGAGCACCGCGTTCCGGCGGAGGGCGTCGGAAAGCTCGTGGAGCCGCCCGCGCCTCTGTCGCGCACGACACCGACGGCCCGAGTAATGGCGAGTCGCACGCTCCCCACGAGCGCAGCCGCCCTGATCCGAGCATCCGACCCGGGTCGCGGCGAAGCCCGCGCTCCCCTCGAGCACAGCTGCTTGAACCGAAGCTTTCTACCCGAGCCGCGGCGAAGCCCGCGCTCCCCACCAGCACGGCGTGCTCACCAGCCCGCACCAGACGGCGGCGCAGATCCCTCGCGGCACGAGGCGTATCCGGGGATCCGCGTTCCAGCGGATCACCGTCGCCGCACCGCACCGGCCCTCGGAAACCCCGCCCCCCCTCCCCAGCGGACGCGCCTGCGCCGCGCAAGGAGCGGCGCAGCCCGCTTTCCGGACGGTGGAGCGGGGCTACGCCCCGCTACACCGTCCGGAAAGCGGCAACAGCATTGTGCCCCCCGAACCCGAACGAGTTCGAGATGGCGACCAGCGGTCCGTCGCCGAGGGCGCGGGGGCTGGTGACGACGTCGAGGGGGATCTGGGGGTCCTGCTCGAAGAGGTTGATGGTGGGGGGTGCGGTGCGCTCGTGGAGGGCGAGCACGGTGAAGATGGCCTCGAGCGCGCCGGTGCCGCCGAGGAGGTGGCCGGTGGACGCCTTGGTCGCGGAGACGGCGATGTTCGGGAGGTGGTCGCCGAAGACGCGCAGCAGGGCGCGGTACTCGGCGATGTCGCCGACCGGGGTGCTCGTCGCGTGGGCGTTGACGTGGGTGACGTCGGTGAGCGCGGCTCCGGCCTGCTCGAGGGCGCCGATCATGGCACGGGCGGCGGCGGAGCCCTCGGGGTCCGGCGCCGTGATGTGGTACGAGTCGCTGGTGACGGCGCCGCCGGCGAGCTCCGCGTAGATGCGGGCTCCGCGGGCGAGGGCGTGCTCCTCGGTCTCGAGGATGAGCGTCGCGGCGCCCTCTCCGAGGACGAAGCCGTCGCGGGAGACGTCGTAGGGGCGTGAGGCGGTCGCCGGGTCGTCGTTGCGGCGCGAGAGGGCCTGCATCGACGCGAAGGCGGCGATCGGGAGCGGGTGGACGACCGACTCCGTGCCGCCGGCGACGACCACGTCGGCGAGGCCGAGCTGCATGTGCTCGTAGGCGTTCGCGAGGGCCTCGGTGCTGGAGGCGCAGGCCGACACGTCGGTGCGGGCGTAGGCGCGGGAGGGGATGGCCATGCTGATGGCGGCGGCGGCCGCGTTGGGCATGAGCATCGGGATGGTCATCGGGAGGACCCGGCGGGGACCGCGCTCGCGGAGGGTGTCCCACGCGTCGACGAGGGTCCAGAGGCCGCCGATGCCGGTCGAGTAGTCGACGCCCACGCGGAGCGGGTCGACGTCGGTGATGCCGGAGTCGGCCCAGGCCTCGCGGGCCGAGATGAGCGCGAACTGGCTGGAGGGGTCGAGGCGCTTCGCCTCGGGGCGGGAGAGCAC
The DNA here is from genome assembly GCF_002931985.1 of Rathayibacter sp. AY1H2. Lineage (NCBI taxonomy): Bacteria > Bacillati > Actinomycetota > Actinomycetes > Micrococcales > Microbacteriaceae > Rathayibacter > Rathayibacter sp. AY1H2. Next base: position 69,828 of record NZ_PSUV01000012.1, read on the forward strand.
CTCCTCCGGGCGGACCTTGGCCTGGGCGGCGAAGGTGACCGGGATGTCGTACTGGGCGACCCAGTCCTGCTCGAGGGAGCGGACGCCTGATTCGCCGGCGAGGAGTGCGTTCCAGGACTCCCGGGCGGTCCCGCCGAGGGGAGTGCTGGCACCGATTCCGGTGACGACGATCTTCTTGGTCATGACGAGCTTCTCTGTTCCGTGTGGGTGGGTGCCGGGCTCACCCCGGCCGACGATCGCCGGCCGGGGTGTCCGCCACGAGGACGGGGTGCGCGGGCGACGACTACTCGGACGCCTTGACGATGAAGCGGACCGCGTCGCCGACCGTCTTGAGGTTCTTGACCTCGTCGTCGGGGATCTTCACGTCGAACTTCTCCTCGGCGTTGACGACGATGGTCATCATCGAGATGGAGTCGATGTCGAGGTCGTCGGTGAACGACTTGTCCATCTCGACGGAGTCGGTGGCGATGCCCGTCTCGTCGTTGACAAGCTCGGCCAGGCCGGCGAGGACTTCTTCGTTGGACAGTGCCATGGTTCTCTCCTTGGGGGTTCTTCGGGTGTTCGTCAGTGACCGTAGGTCAGTTTAGGGGTGGGGTCGCGCCGGTCACGGGAGCACCACGACCTGCGCGCCGAACACCAGTCCGGCGCCGAAGCCGATCTGCAGCGCGAGTCCGCCGTGCAGCTCCGGGTGCTCCTCGAGCAGGCGGTGGGTGGCGAGCGGGATCGACGCGGCGGAGGTGTTGCCGGTGGTCTCGATGTCGCGGCCGATAGCGACGGTCTCGGGCAGCTTCAGCTGCTTCGCGAGCTCGTCGATGATGCGCATGTTCGCCTGGTGGGGGATGAACGCGGCGAGGTCCTCGGGCTGGACGCCCGCCTCCGCGAGCGCCTGCTTGGCGACCTTAGCCATCTCCCAGACCGCCCAGCGGAAGACCGACGGGCCGTCCTGGCGGAGGGTGGGCCATTCGGCGGTGCCGTCGCGGTAGGCCGCGAGCGGGTTGTCCATGCCGACGGTGTCCCATTTGGAGCCGTCGGATCCCCACACGGTCTTCGAGATGCCGGCGGTGTCGCTGGGGCCGACGACCGCGGCGCCCGCGCCGTCGCCGAGGAGGAAGGAGATGCTGCGGTCGGTCGACTTGACCAGCTCGGACAGCTTCTCGGCTCCGACGACGAGCACGTACTCGGCCAGGCCGGAGCGGATGAAGGAGTCGGCCTGGGCGATGCCGTAGGTGTAGCCGGCGCAGGCGGCCGAGATGTCGTACGCCGGGGCGGGGTTCGCGCCGATGCGGTCCGCGAGGAGCGCGGCCAGCGACGGGGTCTGCACGGTGTTGCTGATCGTGGAGACGAGCACGACGCCGATCTGGTCCGGGCGGATGCCCGCCTTCTCGATCGCCTCGAGGGAGGCGGTGGTCGCGAGGTCGACCGCGTGGATGTCGGCGGAGGCCCGGCGGCGCTCGATGATGCCGGTGCGCTGGCGGATCCACTCGTCGGAGGAGTTGATCGGCTCGATCAGGTCGTCGTTCGGGACGACGAGGTCGCCGCGGGCCGCGCCGATGCCGAGGATCCGGGTGTACGCGCTGCCGCTGGACTGGGTGAGGGAAGGGGTCGTCATGGGGTCTCTCCTGCTAGGCGGCGTGCTCGTCGAGGAAGGCGCGGGCGGCGTCCACGTCGTCGGGGGTCGTGATGGCGATGCTCGGCACGCCCTTGAGGCCGCGCTTGGCGAGGCCGACCAGCGCGCCGGCGGGTGCCAGCTCGATGATCCCGGTGACGCCCGCGTCGGCGAAGGCCGCCATGCAGAGGTCCCAGCGGACGGGGGAGGCGACCTGGCCGACGAGCAGCTCGAGGAACGCGGCACCGGAGTCGACGACCGACCCGTCGCGGTTCGTCCAGAGACGGAGCGTCGGGTCGGTGGGGGTCAGCCCGGCGGCGACGCCGGCGAGGGAGTCGCGGGCGGGCGCCATGTAGCGGGTGTGGAAGGCGCCGGCCACCTGCAGGGGGATCACGCGGGTCCCGCGGAGCGGCTCCGCCTTGAGGGCCTCGAGCGCGTCGACCGCGCCGGCGACGACGATCTGACCGCCGCCGTTGTAGTTGGCCGGCTCGAGGCCGAGCTCGTCGAGACGGGCGATCAGGGCCTGCTCGTCGCCGCCGAGGACCGCGCTCATCGCGGTCGGCTCGGCGGCGGCCGCAGCGGCCATGGCACGGGCGCGCTCGCGGACGAACACCAGCGCGTCGGCCTCGGTGAGGACCCCGGCTCCGGCGGCCGCGGTGATCTCGCCGACGGAGTGGCCGGCGATGCCCGCGATGCGCTCGCGCCGTCCGCCCTCGAGGAGGGCGGCGAGGCTCACGAGTCCCGCGGAGACGATCAGGGGCTGGGCGACCGCGGTGTCGCGGATGGTGTCCGCGTCCGAGACGGTGCCGTGCGCGGCGAGGTCGATGCCGACCGCCTCCGAGTGCGCGGCGACCTGCTCGGCCACGGAGGGGATCTCGAGCCAGGGGGCGAGGAATCCGGGGGTCTGGGAGCCCTGACCCGGGGCGACGACGACGATCACGGTATCCAGTCTTCCGATCTGCGCTCGCACGTGCGGCGCGTGGAGCCACTGACAAAGCACAAAGAGCTTGTCGCGGGTCTACAAGTGTTCAGGGGCGGGAGGGGTTCGGCGAGCAGACGGCCTCAGCGGCGGGACGGCTTCCGGCGGACGGCGCCGTCCGGGTCGCTCATGGAGCCGAGGATGAGGGCGGACTGGAGGATGAGCGCCTCGCGGGCGCCCGTCGCGTCCCAGCCGATCACCTCGGCGACCCGCTTGAGGCGGTAGCGCACCGTGTTCGGGTGCACGAACAGCTCGCGGGCGGTCGCCTCGAGGGAGCGGCCGTTGTCGAGGTAGGCCCACAGCGTGGTCAGCAGCTCGGTCGAGTGCTTCTGCAGGGGCCGGTAGATCTGCGTGATGAGGCTCTGCCGGGCGAGCGGGTCGCCGGCGAGGGCGCGCTCGGGAAGGAGGTCGTCGGCGTTGACCGGTCGCGGCGCGTTCCGCCAGGAGCGGGCGACCGCGAACCCGGCGAGGGCCGCGCGGGCGCTGCGGGACGCCTCGACCAGGGTCGGCACCTCGTGGCCGAGGACGAGGTGGCCCGTCCCGAAGCCGGGCTCGAGCGCCTCCGCGATCTCGAGGAACGCGACCGGCGGACCGGTCTCCTCCGTGGCGTTCTCGCTCGGCTCGGCGCGGCCGATGACCAGGACGAGCCGGCTGCCCTGCACGCCGATCAGCACGTCGGCGTCCATGTGCCGGGCCGTGCGGCGCAGCTGGTCGACGTCGAGCATCTTGGGGGCGGTGCCCACCAGGACGGCGACCTCGCCGTGGCCGTGCCAGCCGAGGGCGGCGATCCGGCTGGGCAGCTCGTCGTCGGCCTCGCCCGTGAGGATCGAGTCGACGACCAGCGCTTCCAGGCGCGCGTCCCAGAGACCTCGGGCCTCGGCGGCGCGCGCGTAGACGTCGGCCGCGGCGAAGGCGATCTCGCGCGAGTAGAGGAGGATCGCCTCGCGGAGGTCCTCCCCGCCGTTCTTGATCCGGTCCTCGACGACCTCGACCGTCACCTTGATCAGCTGCAGCGTCTGCGTCAGCGAGACGGAGCGCAGCAGCTCGCGGGGAGCGGCTCCGAACACGTCCGCCGCGATCCACGGCGTGGCCGACGGGTCGTCGAACCACGAGATGAACGAGGTGATGCCGGCCTGGGCGACGAGGCCGACCGCCGAGCGCCGACCGGGGGGCATGCTGCCGTACCAGGGCAGCGTGTCCTCGAGGCGCTTGATCGTCTGCGTCGAGAGCTCACCGGCGAGGGTGCGCAGCCAGGCGAGGGTCTGCTCCTTCGTGCGGGGAGCGCCCGGCCGGGTGGCCGGACGCTCCGCCGCAGGAGCAGGACCCCGCGCACTCGACGGTGCGGGTTCCTGCGAGAGCACGGACTCGTCCGTCAGCTCTCGCCGCCCGCGTTGCCGGTGGTGCCGGCGTTGACGTCGAGGAGGCGGTACTTCTCGATCGCCTGGACGGCGAGCGAGGGGTCGACCTCGCCGCGCTTGGCGAGCAGCTGCAGCGTCCGCACGACGACCGAGGGGCCGTCGATCTGGAAGTAGCGCCGCGCCGCCGCACGGGTGTCCGAGAAGCCGAAGTCGTCCGCGCCGAGCGTCGCGAAGTCGCCCGGGATGAACTGGCGCAGCTGGTCGGGGACCTGGTGCGAGAAGTCCGAGACGGCGACGAAGGGACCCTTCGCGTCGGCCAGCTTCTGCGTCACGTACGGCACCTGCTCGGCGTCCTCGGGGTGGAGGAAGTTGTGCTGCTCGGCCTTGATGCCGTCGCGGCGCAGCTCGTTCCACGAGGTGACCGACCAGACGTCCGCCGAGACGCCCCAGTCCTCGGCGAGGAGCTTCTGCGCCTCGATCGCCCACGGCACCGCGACGCCCGAGGCGAGGAGCTGGGCCTTCGGCCCGTCCCACTGGCCCCAGGAGATGCGGTGGATGCCGCGGACGATGCCCTCGACGTCGACGTCCTCCGGCTCCTTCGGCTGCACGATCGGCTCGTTGTAGACCGTGATGTAGTACATGACGTTCGGGTCGGTGTGCTTCCCGCCGTACATGCGCTCGAGACCGGACTGCACGATGTGCGCGATCTCGTACCCGTAGGCCGGGTCGTAGCTCACGACGGCGGGGTTGGTCGCCGCGAGGATCGGGGAGTGCCCGTCCGCGTGCTGGAGGCCCTCGCCGGTCAGCGTGGTGCGTCCCGCGGTGGCGCCGATCATGAAGCCGCGCGACATCATGTCGCCGGCCGCCCAGATCGCGTCGCCCGTGCGCTGGAACCCGAACATCGAGTAGAAGACGTAGACCGGGATGAGCGGCTCGCCCTGCGTCGAGTACGAGGTGCCGATCGCGGTGAACGCCGCGAGGGCGCCCGCCTCGTTGATGCCGACGTGGAGGATCTGACCCTGCGGGCTCTCCTTGTAGGCCAGGAGGAGCTCGCGGTCGACCGACGTGTAGTGCTGGCCGCGCGGGTTGTAGATCTTCGCGTTCGGGAAGAACGCGTCCATGCCGAAGGTGCGCGCCTCGTCCGGGATGATCGGGACGACGCGGTTGCCGAAGTCCTTCGACCGGAGGATGTCCTTGAGGATGCGGACGAACGCCATGGTGGTGGCGATCTCCTGCGTCCCGGAGCCCTTCTTGCCGACCGCGTACGCCGAGTCCTCGGGGAGGTTCAGCTGCGTGTACTTCGAGCGGCGCTCGGGGAGGTAGCCGCCGAGCGCGCGGCGGCGCTCCTGCAGGTACTCGATCGCCTCGTCGTTCTGACCGGGGTGGTAGTACGGCGGGAGGTAGGGGTTCTCCTCGAGCTGCGCGTCCGTGATCGGGATGCGCATGGTGTCGCGGAACGACTTGAGGTTGTCCAGCGTCATCTTCTTCATCTGGTGGGTCGCGTTGCGGCCCTCGAAGCTGCGGCCGAGACCGTAGCCCTTGATGGTGTGGGCGAGGATGACGGTGGGCTGGCCCTTGTGCTCCGTCGCGGCCTTCATGGCCGCGTAGATCTTGCGGTAGTCGTGGCCGCCGCGGCGCAGGCCCCAGATCTGCTCGTCGGAGTAGCCCTCGACGAGCTTCTTGGCGCGCGGGTCGCGGCCGAAGAAGTTCTCGCGGACGTAGGCGCCGTCCTCCGTCTTGTAGGTCTGGAAGTCGCCGTCGGGCGTCTTGTTCATCAGGTCGAGCAGCGCGCCCTCGGTGTCGCGGGCGAGCAGGTCGTCCCACTCGCGGCCCCAGATGAGCTTGATGACGTTCCAGCCCGCGCCGCGGAAGTACGACTCGAGCTCCTGCACGATCTTGCCGTTGCCGCGGACGGGTCCGTCGAGGCGCTGGAGGTTGCAGTTGACGATGAAGTTCAGGTTGTCGAGGCCGTCGTTCGCGGCGACCTGGAGCTGACCGCGCGACTCGACCTCGTCCATCTCGCCGTCGCCGAGGAACGCCCAGACCTGCTGGTCGGAGGCGTCCTTGATGCCGCGGTTGGTGAGGTACTTGTTCGCCTGCGCCTGGTAGATCGCGTTGATCGGGCCGAGGCCCATCGAGACGGTCGGGAACTGCCAGAACTCCGGCATGAGCCGCGGGTGCGGGTAGCTGGAGAGCCCGCCGCCCCGGTGCGACTTCTCCTGGCGGAATCCGTCGAGCTGGTGCTCGCTCAGGCGTCCCTCGAGGAAGGCGCGCGCGTACGGGCCGGGGGAGGCGTGGCCCTGGATGAAGACCTGGTCGCCGCCGCCCGGGTGGTCCTGACCGCGGAAGAAGTGGTTGAAGCCGACCTCGTACAGCGAGGCGCTCGACGCGTACGTCGAGATGTGGCCGCCGACCCCGATGCCGGGACGCTGCGCGCGGTGCACGAGGATGGCCGCGTTCCAGCGGATCCACGCGCGGTAGCGGCGCTCGACGTCCTCGTCGCCCGGGAAGTCGGGCTCGTTCTCGGGCGCGATGGTGTTGATGTAGTCCGTGGTGGGCACCATCGGCACGCCGAGGTGGAGCTCCTTGGAGCGCTTGAGGAGGCTGAGCATGACGTCGCGCCCGCGACCCCGGCCCCGCTCCTCGACGAGCGCATCGAGCGACTCGTTCCACTCCGACGTTTCCTCGGGGTCCGAGTCCACGTGACCGACGGAATACGGGTCCTGATCGTTAACAGTCACCCTCGACCTCTCTCTGGGGGCAGATCGTGCCCGAGACATCACTCTCATGAAGCGGTGCGGATCCGCGGATCCGGGGCTCGGATGACGAGCCGCGCGCGGGCACCTCCGTCAGCCTAGCGATTCCCGTGCCCCGAACCTGGAATCGCACTGTGGTGATCCACGAGGGATGTGCGCCGACGACTGTAGGAGAGCGCCAGACGGGACGCGTCGACCGGCCCGTGATCGGGGGAGACGGGCCGTTCCTTGGAGTCTGCGCGGAGCGGGTCTAGCATTGCCCCTCGTGCTCGCGCGACTCTCGTGCGCACGGAAGGACATCGGACCGATGGCTCTCGAGAAGCTGACCCTGGCTCCCGACTTCGAACTCGCGAACCAGTACGGCGAGCGCATCCAGCTGGGCGACTTCCACGGGCGGCGCAACGTCGCCCTGGTGTTCTTCCCCCTCGCCTTCTCCGGCACCTGCACGGGCGAGTTCTGCGCGCTGCGCGAGAACCTCTCCCTCTTCGAGCACGCCGACGTGGAGCTGATCGGCATCTCGGTCGACTCCAAGCACACGCTGCGCGCCTGGGGCGAGAAGCAGGGCTACGACTTCACGCTCCTCTCCGACTTCTGGCCGCACGGCGACGTCGCCAAGCAGTACGGCGTGTTCACCGAGGCGAAGGGCTACGCGACCCGCGCGACCTTCCTCATCGACAAGGCCGGCGTCATCCGGGACACGTTCATGACCGCCCCGGGCGAGCCGCGCTCGATCGACGCCTACCGCGCCGCGATCGACGCGCTCGCCCCCGCGCACGTCTGACCCTCCGGAGGCGGACCGCCCCGGTCGTCAGCTGAGGATGTTGACGGCCCGCGAGATCACGAGGGCCAGCAGGACGAATCCGGTGAACGCCTCGGCGATCATCAGGAGCTTCATCCGGCTCGACAGCGGCATCGTGTCGGTCGGGCTGAACGCCATGGTGTTCGTCGTCGACACCGAGAGGTAGTCGACGAAGCCGGGCCGCCAGTCGGCGCGCTCGGAGGAGGTCGCGGCGACCTCGGGCGCGGTGTCGCGGTAGGTGTCCTGCGGGAAGGCGAAGTCGGCCGCCGGCAGCTCCGTGCGGGGGAGTGTTCCGCGGGCGACCGGACCGCCGCGGTCGAGCTCCCAGAACAGCAGCGCGTACGCGACGACGTTGGTGACCCAGACCTGGAGTGCGGTGAGCAGCAGCGGCGGGCCGTCGGCCGTCCCGTCGACGAGGTCGATCACCACGGCGACTACGTTCACCTGGTTCGCCACGGCGAGCACGACCGCCAGGGCGATGGAGACCCCGCGCGACCAGCGCGTCTCGCTGTCGAGCCGGTGCGGGTTGACGACGAACAGCGGCACGAGCAGCGCGAGCGTGATGCCGGCGGCGACGAGGCGGACCACCGAGGTGTCGGCGCTGTGGCCGGCCACGTTCAGGGCGACGGCCACGAGGATCGCGGCGGAGGCGGGCCAGCGGCTCTCGGCGCGCCGCCTCGCCCGGGAGTCGCTGTCGGCGGTCATGTGCCGAGGCTAGTGCCCGCAGGGGGCCGCTCCGCCTGCCGTAGGATCGAGTCGATCGTCCGCGGGTGCTCCCGCGACGGGGGCCTTTAGCTCAGTTGGTAGAGCGCCACGTTTACACCGTGGATGTCATCGGTTCGAGCCCGGTAGGGCCCACCACATCCGACGACCGGACACTGCGCGTCAGCGGGACTGGCGGCGCTTGTAGGGCTTCGGCTGGCCCTTGACGATCGGGGCGCGCCCGGTCCCCTTGGAGGCCTTGGCCTTGCCTCCCGACTTCGGGGCCGCCTCCGGCTCGTCGCCGAGCGCGGCGAGCTCCTCGCGGGCCGAGGCGAGGCGCTGCCGCCCGGCCGCGGTGAGGGTCGTGGCGGCGGCACCGGGCTCGAAGAGCGGCTTGCCGAGGTCGAGCTCGACGGCGGCGACGGAGGAGTCGAGCTTCTGCCGCGAGATGCCGAGGCGCTCGGCGGCGCGCACGAAGTGCAGCTCCTCGGCGACCGCCACGAAGTGGCGCAGCTGGCTGATCTTCATCCCGAACCCTTCACGGCCGCTCCCTGCGGCACGACCACGGTACGCGGTCCGGGAGGGGGCGCCGACCGCCGGGAGCGCCACCAGGAGCAGCGGCGACCCGTCGATCCGCGCCAGAGGCCCCGGCGGACATTGCCGGACGGAGGCGGGAGGCCTACGGTCGCGCCCGTGGGCGGTCCCGAAGCCGGCCACGGAGAGAGGCCGACGTGGGCGCGCTCATCTACAGCTCGATCGCGTCGCTCGACGGCTACGTGAACGACGCGGACGGCGGATTCGCCTGGGCGGAGCCGCGACCCGCCGTGCACCGCTTCATCACGGAGCGCGAGGGGCGGGTGCGCACGTACCTGTACGGGCGGCGCATGTACGAGGTCATGCGCGCGTGGGAGCAGACCTGGGCCCTCGCGGAGGAGTTCGCGTTCATCCGGGACTTCCAGGAGATGTGGCGGGCGGCCGACAAGGTCGTGTACTCGACGACACTGGAGTCGGCCGAGACCCGCCGTACCCGCGTCGAGGGCGGGTTCGACCCGGTCGTCGTCGCCGCGCAGGTCAGCGCCGCCGACCACGACGTCTCGATCGGCGGGCCGACCCTCGCCCGGCACGCGCTGCTCGCCGGGATCGTCGACGAGGTGCAGGTCTACACGGTGCCGGTGGCGGTGGGCGGCGGGACCCACTTCCTCCCGTGCGGGTTCCACGCGCGCCTCGACCTGCGCGAGGAGCACCGCTTCGCCGACGGCACGGTCTTCACGCGCTACAGCGTGCGGCGCTGAGACCGGCTACTCGGCGCCGACCAGCGCGGCGATCCGCGAGGCGAGCCGGGCGCCCTGAGCACGTCCGGCGCGGGCGGAGGCGGCGCGGACGGCCGGGTCGAGCGAGTTCGGGCCGAAGGCGCGCACCGACTCCTCGTCGGCGTAGAGCACCTCGACCCGCGAGTCCGCGAGGGCGTCGAGCTCGCCGGTCGGGATCAGGCCCGCGCCGGGCGTGCCGACTCCCGGCAGCGGAGTGACGATCAGTACCCAGTCGGCTCCCGCGGCGAGGTCGGCGTTGCTGCCGGAGCGCACGCCGCCGTCCATGTAGCGGACGCCGTCGATGCTGACGGGAGGCCAGACCCCGGGGACGGCGCAGCTGGCGGAGATCGCGTCGACGAGGCCGACACCGCTCTCGCGGTCGAACACGCGCAGCTCACCGGTGGCCGTGTCGACCGCGGTGATGAGCAGACGCTGCTCGGGCCAGTCGGCGTCGCCCACGCGGGCCGAGATGACGGCCCGGCGCGTGTCCTCGGGGAGCGTCTCGGCCTCGAGCGCGAGGGTGCCGATGCGGCGCCGCGCGTCCTGGGGCGAGGTCGCGCCCTCGACGGCCGTGGCGAAGAGGGCCTGGAGGCGCTCACCGTCGACGTCCGCTCCTATCTCGGCGGACTCCTCCTGGAGCTGGGCCTCGTACGACTCGTCGAGGCCGGTGCCGGTGCTCAGCTGCGCGGCGACCGCGGAGCCCGCGGAGGTGCCGATGAAGGTCGTCGACGGATCGAGCAGGAGGCGGGCCGCCTCGGGGGAGGCGTCTGCGAGGCCGCGGAGGACGCCGAGCTCCCAGGCGATTCCGGCGAGGCCGCCGCCGGCGAGGACGAGTGCACCAGGCATGGGGGAGGTCCTTTCGATCAGGATCAGGAGGGGGCGGGCGCTGCGGAGCGCCGCAGCACCAACGCTGTCACATCGTCGTGCGCGTCGTCTGCGAGAGCATGCAGACGCTCGAAGAGAGCGGGGTCGTCGTTGCTCCGCACCAGCTCGGCGAGACGGTCGAGCGCGTCGAGGCGCCCGCCGAAGACGTCGAGCAGGCCGTCGCTGCAGGAGAAGAGCGCGTCGCCGGGGGCGAGCACGCGCTGCTCCTCCTCCCAGGAGACGTCGGCGGCGATGCCGAGCGGGACGCCGGTGGAGGCGAGCCGCTCCGTGGTGCCGTCGGCGCGCAGCAGGAGGGTGAGGCCGTGGCCGCTGTCCACGAACGCGACGGCGCCGCTCGCGAGGTCGGCCCGGGCGATCAGTGCGGTCGCGAACATCCCGGTCGCGGTCAGGTCGGGCAGGAGCTGGCGGTTGACGGCCTCGACGGCTGCCGCGGGAGGGAGCTCCGGCCGCGCCTGGAACGCGGAGCGGATCGCGGAGGCGACGATCGCCGCCGACACCCCCTTGCCCATCACGTCGACCAGCTCGAGGGAGAGGTCGTCCCCGCTGCGACGCCACGCCGTGTAGTCGCCGGCGACGTCGTGCAGCGGCGTGGTCAGCGAGTCGAGGCTCCACTCGCCGAGGTCGAGGCGCTGGGGCCGGAGCCGCTCCTGCGTCTCGCTCGCGCGTCCGGAGAAGGCGATCTCGCGCAGCTCCCGCTCGGCCCACCGGCCGAGGTCCTCGAGGATCTCGCGCTCCTCCTCCGAGAAGCCGCGCACCTCGCTGTCGATGATGCAGATCGTGCCGACGCGGAGGCCGTCCCCCACGACGAGCGGGCGGCCCGCGTAGAAGCGCACGTGAGGGGATCCGGTGACGACTCCGCGGTCGGCGAACCGCGGATCGGCGGTGGCGTCCTCGACGACGAGGATGTCGCCCTGCTGGACCGTGACGTCGCACATCGAGTCGGCGCGCAGCATCCTGCTCGCCCGCGCCGAGCGCTGGGGCGACTTCGTGAACTGCGTCGACTCCTCGAGGATGTTGATCTCGGCGAGGGGGACGCGCAGGAGCCGGCGGGCGATGCGGGTGATCCTGTCGAAGCGCTCCTGGGGGGTGCTCAGGCCGATCCCGAGCTCGGCGATCGCGGCGAGGCGGGCGCGCTCGGTCGGCTCGCTCACGTGCGGGTCCGGGCGAGTGCCCAGAGGTTCTGCCCGTCGACACGGCGGTAGGAGAACTCGGTGACGAGGGCGTGGATGAACGGGATCCCGCGGCCTGCCTCGTCCCACTCGTCCGGCATGTCGCGGGGATCGGCGACCTCGGCGGGCGCCTCCTCGGCGGAGTCGTTGAGCGAGGCGCGCAGCTCGGTCGCGTCGACGCGGATCTCGACCAGGCAGATGATGTGCCGGTACGACCGGGCGTGCTGGACGATGTTCGAGGTCAGCTCGACCAGCGCGGTCTCGAACGACATCCGGTCGACCGGCGCGACGCCCGGCTCCTCGAGCCACAGCTCCTCGAGCGCCTCGTGGACGGCGGTGACGCCGTCCTCGGGCGGCGTGCGCACGACGAAGGAGCGCTCAGGCACGGTAGGCCTCCTCGACGGTCTCGGCGCTCCCGAGCAGGCGGTCGAGGTTGGACAGGCCGAGCACCATGGCGGGCTGCTCGCCGGCGGCGGCCACGCGCAGCTCGCCGCCCGCCTTCCGCGCCTCCTTGAGTCCGGCGACGAGGACGCCGAGCCCGGACGAGTCGAGGAACTCGACGGCCGCCAGGTCGACGACCACGCGGACCTCTCCCGCCTCGAGCGCGCGCTGGAGGACCGCTTCGAGCTCCCACGCCGTGGACAGGTCGAGCCGGCCGACGGGGCGGATCACCACGATGTCGGGCTCGATCCGCTCGGTGCTGATCCTCGAGCTGGGCTCCATGGTGTCCTCCTGACGGGACGGCACGCGGTTCCGCAGGGCTCGGAGACGTGGTGAGGACGCGGTCGGGCGCGCGACCGAGGGGCTCCGGATCCGATGCGGGGGTGAATCGGGGAGTTCGTCCGCCTCCGACCGTACAAGGGAACGGGGCGCCCCGTGGGAGGCGTGACCGCATCCGCGCTGCGACACGCGGTGCGCGACCCGGGGGAGGAGGCTCCGCTCAGCCCCTCGCGGCTGCGAGAGCGTCGGCGGCGAGCCGCACGGAGGCGTCCCGGCCGGTCAGCCAGAGCGGCACGGAGCGGGCGCGGAGCCCCGCCGACTCGAGCGCCGGGACCGCGTCCGCGTCCTCCTCGCCGACGAGCCAGGCGTCGAGGAGGCCGCCCCCGCTCCGGGCTCCGTAGTGCCGGCCGACGGCCTCGGCGGAGGTCTCGACGCCGATCGCGGCGAGGCAGGCGTCGGCCATGCCGCGCACCACCGCGCCTCCGATGACGGGGGAGACGCCCACGACGGGTGCGGAGGTCCGGCGGAGGGCGTCCGCGATCCCGGGCACTCCGAGGATCGTGCCGATCGAGACGACGGGATTGGAGGGGGCGACGAGCACCGCGTCGGTGTCGGCGATCGCCTCCAGCACGCCCGGGGCGGGGCGGGCGCTCTCCACCCCCTGCTGGACGAACCGGCGCGCGGGCGTTGACGCCCGAAGCCGCACCCACCACTCCTCGAAGTGGAGGAGCCGCACGCCCTCGCCGGGAAGGTCGACCTCGACGTGGGTCTCGACGTCCTGGTCCGACATCGGCAGCAGGCGGACCCCCAGTGGCCAGCGGGCGGTGATCCGGGCGGTCGCCTCCGAGAGGGTGAGGCCGTCGCGCAGCATCGAGCTGCGGGCGATGTGGGTGCCGAGGTCGAGGTCGCCCAGGGTGAACCACGGCCAGCCGACGCCGAAGGCGGTGAGCTCGGCCGAGACCCTCTCGCTCTCGCCGGCCCGCCCCCAGCCGCGCTCCGTGTCGTTCACTCCGCCGAGCGCGTAGGTGATCGAGTCGAGGTCGGGGCAGACCTTGAGGCCGGTGAGCCACATGTCGTCGCCGGTGTTGACGACGACGGTGATCTCGCTCACCTCGCCGCCGGCGGCCTCGAGATCGCTGAGGTGCTCGCGGACCGCCGAGGTGAAGCGGGCGCCGCCGACGCCTCCGGCCAGGATCGTGATGCGCATCCGACCACGCTAGCGGCACCGACGGATTCCTCCCCCGGCGAGCCTTAATGCTGCGGATCCGCGCCGGAAACACCGGGGAAACGTCGAACCCCGACGATGAAGCCCTGTCCCCGGAGCCGGACGGTCCGTCATTGCCTTCGGGCCCGGCGGGGACCACAGTGGGTCCACGTCCCCGGCTCCGCACCGCCCGGCGGAGCACACCGGAGCCGGACAGGGACGCCCGAGCATGGAGGTACCGATGACCATCGTCCGCGCAGCGATCACCCAGACGACCTGGACCGGCGACAAGGAGTCGATGCTCGACAAGCACGAGCGGATGGCCCGGGACGCCGCAGCCGACGGCGCGCAGATCGTCTGCTTCCAGGAGCTGTTCTACGGCCCGTACTTCGGCATCACCCAGGACAAGAAGTACTACCGCTACGCCGAGCCCGCCGACGGGCCGATCGTGCAGCGCTTCGCGGCCCTCGCGAAGGAGCTGGGCGTGGTGATGATCCTCCCGATCTACGAGGAGGAGCAGACCGGCGTCTACTACAACACCGCGGTCGTGGTCGACGCCGACGGGACGATCCTCGGCAAGTACCGCAAGCACCACATCCCGCACCTGGACCGCTTCTGGGAGAAGTTCTACTTCCGGCCCGGGAACCTCGGCTTCCCGGTCTTCGACACCGCGGTCGGCAAGGTCGGCGTCCACATCTGCTACGACCGCCACTTCCCGGAGGGCTGGCGGGAGCTGGGCCTGAACGGCGCCCACCTCGTCTTCAACCCCAACGCCACCAAGCCCGGCCTGTCGAACCGCCTCTGGGAGGTCGAGGGCCCGGCGGCCGCGGTGGCGAACGGCTACTTCGTGCTGCAGCCCAACCGCGTCGGCCGGGAGGACAACGAGTACGGCGACCTCGCGGTCGACTTCTACGGCACCAGCCAGATCATCGATCCGCGCGGGGAGTTCGTCGGCGAGCGGGGCTCGGGCGAGGCCGAGGAGATCCTGATCCGCGACCTCGAGATGGACATGGTGCAGGAGATGCGCGACGACTGGCAGTTCTACCGGGACCGCCGGCCGGAGTCGTACACCAGCATCCCGAAGCCGTGACCGCAGACCGAGACGGGGAAGACCGATGAAGACCCTCATCACCGGCGGGACGGTCGTCAACGCGACCGGCACCGGAGCCGCAGACGTCCTGATCGACGGCGAGACCATCGCCGCCGTCCTCGCCCCCGGCTCCACGCTGCTGGGCTTCGACCTGGCGGCCCACGTCGACCGGGTGATCGACGCGCGCGGCAAGTACGTCATCCCGGGCGGGATCGACGCGCACACGCACATGGAGATGCCGTTCGGCGGCACCTCCGCCTCGGACACCTTCGCGACCGGCACGCGCGCCGCGGCCTGGGGCGGCACGACGTCGATCGTCGACTTCGTGGTGCAGTACCCGGGCGAGAGCGTCGTCGACCGGTTCCAGGCGTGGCAGGAGAAGGCGGCCGGCAACTGCGCGATCGACTACGGCTTCCACCAGATCCTCTCGGACGTGCAGGACTCCTCGCTCGTCGCGATGGACGAGCTGATGCGCGAGGGGGTGACCAGCTTCAAGCTGTTCATGGCCTACAAGGGCGTGTTCCTCTCGGACGACGGGCAGATCCTCCGGGCTTTCCAGAAGGGCGCGGAGAACGGCGCGATGATGATGATGCACGCCGAGAACGGCGCCCTCATCGACGAACTGGTGAAGCAGACCCTCGCCGCCGGGAACACCGCGCCGTACTTCCACGGCACCTCTCGCCCCTGGCAGGCGGAGGAGGAGGCGACGCACCGGGCGATCATGATCGCCGACCTCACCGGCGCGCCGCTGTACGTGGTGCACGTCTCCGCGAAGCAGGCGGTGGAGCAGATCGCCCAGGCCCGCGACCGCGGCATGAACGTCTTCGGGGAGACCTGCCCGCAGTACCTCTACCTCTCGCTCGAGGAGCAGCTCGGCGCTCCGGGCTTCGAGGGTGCGAAGTGGGTGTGCTCCACGCCGCTGCGCTCGAAGGCGGAGGGGCATCAGCACCACATGTGGCAGTCGCTGCGCACCAACGACATCCAGATGGTCTCGACCGACCACTGCCCCTTCTGCATGAAGGGCCAGAAGGACATGGGGATCGGCGACTTCTCGAAGATCCCCAACGGCATCGGCTCGGTGGAGCACCGGATCGACCTGATGTACCAGGGCGTGGTGTCGGGGCAGATCTCCCTGCCGCGCTGGGTCGAGCTCACCTCGACCACCCCGGCGCGGATGTTCGGGATGTACGGGAGGAAGGGCGTCATCCAGCCCGGGGCCGACGGCGACGTCGTCGTCTACGACCCGAGCGGGCACACCTCGATCGGGATCGGCGAGGGCCGCAGCCACCACATGAACATGGACTACTCCGCCTGGGAGGGCTTCGAGATCGACGGCCACGTCGACACCGTGATCTCCCGCGGCAGGTTGGTCGTCGACGACGGCTCCTACGTCGGCACGAAGGGCGACGGGGCGTACATCCCGCGCGGTCTGAGCCAGTACCTGATCTGAGCCGGCACCCGATCCGAGCCAGCACCTGATCGAGCAGAAGGAACCCCATGGACTTCGGAGTCGTCCTCCAGACCAACCCGCCCGCCTCGCGCACCGTCGCGCTCGCCGTCCTCGCGGAGACGCACGGCTTCGACTACGCGTGGACCTTCGACTCGCACCTGCTCTGGCAGGAGCCCTACGTGATCTACTCGCAGATCCTCGAGAGGACGCACCGGATCACGGTCGGCCCGATGGTCACCAACCCCGCCACGCGCGACTGGACGGTCATCGCCTCGCTGCACGCGACGCTCAACGAGATGTACGGGAACCGCACGGTGTGCGGGATCGGCCGCGGCGACTCCGCGGTGAGGGTGACCGGAGGAGCTCCGACGACGCTCAAGACGCTGCGGGAGTCGATCCACGTCATCCGCGAGCTCGCCAACAGCCGTCCGGTCGAGTACCACGGCCAGACGCTGCAGTTCCCGTGGAGCCGGGGCTCGTCCCTGGAGATGTGGGTGGCCGCCTACGGCCCGCTCGCCCTGAAGCTCGCGGGCGAGGTCGGCGACGGCTTCATCCTGCAGCTGGCCGACGTGGACATCGCGCGCTGGATGATCGGCGCCGTCAAGGAGGCGGCGGCGAACGCCGGCCGGGATCCCGAGTCGCTGCAGTTCTGCGTCGCGGCGCCGATGTACATCGGCACCGACCGGGAGCACATGCGCGATCAGTGCCGCTGGTTCGGCGGGATGGTCGGCAACCACGTGGCCGACATCGTGGGCCGCTACGGCGCCTCCGGAGCGGTGCCGCAGGCGCTGACGGACTACATCGCCGGGCGCGAGGGCTACGACTACAACGAGCACGGCCGCGCGGGCAACAGCCACGCCGCCTTCGTGCCGGACGAGATCGTGGAGCGCTTCTGCGTGCTGGGCACGGCGGACGAGCACATCGAGAAGCTCCGGGCGCTCGCCGACATCGGCGTGACGCAGTTCGCGGGCTACCTCCAGCACGACAACAAGGAGGAGACGCTGCGCGTGTACGGCGAGCGGGTCATCCCGGAGCTGCGCGAGCACATCGTGGCCCGCGCATGAGACCGGCCCTCGCGCGCGGGCTCGTGCTCGGCGCCGGCGGGCTCCTCCTGCTCGCGCTGGTGTGGGAGGGCTGGAAGGCGCTCGGGCCCGAGGCCGGGGTGGTCGTCGGAGGAGTCGCGGTGCTCCCGCGCACGAGCGCCATCGCGATGCCCCACCTCTGGGAGATCGCGGCCCGGCTCGGCGAGCCGGTCACCGGAGCGCGGAACGCCCCGGCGCTCTGGTCGGCCGTCCTGGGGGCGAGCGCCTTCTCGCTCGGGATCGCCGCGGTCGGCTGGGTCGTCGGCACGGTCGTGGGGCTGCTCCTGGCTCTCCTGATGCAGCGGTTCCGCACGGCGGAGTCGGCGGTGCTGCCCTGGATCGTGCTGAGCCAGACGGTGCCCCTGATCGCGATCGCGCCACTGGTGCGGCGCTGGGGGTCGCAGCTCGAGCTCGGACCGGTGACCTGGGAGAACTGGATGTCGGTGGCCCTGATCGCCTCCTACCTCGCGTTCTTCCCCGTGTCGATCGGGGCGCTCCGCGGGCTCGGCTCGCCGACGGCGCACCAGGTCGAGCTGATGCACGTGTACGGCGTCGGCTGGTGGAAGACGCTGGTGCGCCTGAGGCTCCCGGCGAGCGTGCCCTACCTGCTGCCGGCCCTCCGGCTCGGAGCGGTCAGCGCCGTCGTCGGCACGATCGTCGCCGAGGTCTCGATCGGCCTGCGCGGCGGGATCGGCCGCATGATCATCGAGTTCGCCTCCGCTGCCGGAGGCGACCCCGCCAAGCCCTGGGCGCCGATCCTCGGGGCGGTGCTGGTGGGCCTCGCGGCCGCCGGCGCCGTCGCTCTGCTCGGCACCCTCCTCCGTCCGTACCGCCGAGGGGAGCAGCCCGCATGAGCACTGCAGGATCCGCGGTCGTCGTCGACTCCGTCACGAGGACCTTCACCACCGCCCGCGCCGCGAGCGTCACGGCGCTCCAGGACGTCTCGCTCGAGGTGGCCGCGGGGGAGTTCGTCTCGCTGATCGGCCCGTCCGGCTGCGGCAAGTCGACGCTGCTGCGGCTGATCGCCGACCTCGACGAGCCGGACTCCGGCTCGATCGCCGTGTTCGGCAAGACGGCCCGGCAGGCGAGGCTCGACCAGGACTACGGGATCGCGTTCCAGCAGGCGGGCCTCCTGCCGTGGCGCACGATCCGGGCGAACATCGCCCTGCCGCTGGAGCTGCACGGCGTCGCCGCGACCGCCCGGCGCTCGCGCGTCGACGAGCTGCTGGCGCTGGTCGGGCTCGGCGACTTCGCCGACTCCTACCCGGACCAGCTCTCCGGCGGAATGCAGCAGCGCGTCGCCATCGCGCGGGCGCTCGCCGAGAGCCCGCGTCTGCTCCTCATGGACGAGCCGTTCGGGGCGCTCGACGAGATGACCCGCGAGCGGATGCAGACGGAGCTGCTGCGGATCCGGCGCGAGACCGGCGCCGCCGTCGTCTTCGTCACCCATTCGATCCCGGAGGCGGTGTTCCTCTCGGACCGCGTCGTGGTGATGTCGCCGCGGCCGGGCAGGATCCGCGACGTCCTCCCGGTCGGACTCGCCGGAGCATCCGAGCGCGACGCGGCGGTCAGGGAGGACACGGCGTTCTTCCGCGACGTGAGCGCCGTGCGCGAGCTGCTGCACGGCGATCCCGCCGCCGTGCCGCGCGGAGTGGAGAGCCGGTGAGCACGACGGCGCTGGCGCGCAGCGTGCTCGCGCCGGTCGTGCTCGGGATCGCCGCGGTCCTGCTCTGGCAGGCCGGGGTCACCGCTCTGGCGATCCAGCCGTTCGTGCTCCCGTCGCCGCTGGCGATCGGACGGGAGTTCGCCGCGAACCTCGGCTCCGTCGCCGAGGGCAGCGCGGTGACCGGCCGCAACGCGCTGGTCGGCCTGCTGGTCGGCGCAGTGCTGGCGGTCGTGGTCGCCGGACTCTCGGCGCTCGCGCGGGTGTTCGACGGACTGGTCGCGCCGATCGTGGCCGCGGCCGCTGTCGTGCCGATCGTCGCCCTCGCTCCGGTGCTCTACACGATGTTCGGAGCGAACGCCGAGACCGCGAGGCAGCTCGTCGCGGCGCTCGCCGTGTTCGTGCCGGTGTACGTGACGACGCTGCGCGGGCTGCGGCAGGCCGCTCCGGTGCACCGCGACCTGCTGAAGGCCTACGCGGCGACCCCCTGGCAGACCGCCCGCACGATCACGCTGCCGGGAGCGGTGCCCTACGTCTTCACGGGGCTCCGCATCGCCTCCTCGCTCGCGGTGATCTCGGCGCTGGTCGCCGAGTACTTCGGCGGACCCGTGGGCGGGCTCGGCAAGTCGATCACCACGGCGGCCTCGGGCAGCGACTACGCGCTCGCCTACGCATACGTCCTGGGCGCCGTGCTCGTCGGCCTCGCGTTCTACTGCGTGACGGCCGCGCTCGAGGCGTTCGCGCTGCGGCGCAGCCGGCTGCGCTGAGCGCGGCGCCGCGCGTCCCCGCACCCTCCTCGATCCTCCCGATTCCCGATTCCCGATTCCCGACTCCACCCGACGCACCATCCGCACCGCCCGCATCATCAGCGCCACCTGCACCACAGCACCACCTGCACCGCCGCACCACGGGGCGCGCCGCACCGGCGACCCCGCAGACCGCACCAGGAGGACCCGTGACCAGACGCACCCGCATCACCCTGACGACGACCGCCGCCTTCGCGGCCGTGGGCCTCGCGCTCACCGGCTGCAGCGCCTCCGGCGGCTCCGACCCGGGGTCGGCTTCCAGCTCCGGCGGCCTCGCGCCGGTCACCCTGCAGCTGCAGTGGGTGGCCCAGGCGCAGTTCGCCGGGTACTACGCCGCGCTCGACCAGGGCTACTACGAGGACGAGGGCCTCGACGTGACGATCGCCGAGGGAGGCGGCGACATCGTCCCCCAGGACGTGCTCGCCTCGGGCGACGCGGACTACGCGATCTCCTGGGTGCCCAAGGTCCTCGGCTCGATCGAGCAGGGGGCCGGGATCACCGACGTCGCGCAGATCTTCGAGCGCAGCGCCACCACGCAGATCTCCTTCAAGGACAAGGGGATCACCTCGCCCGCCGACCTCGCCGGGAAGAGCGTGGGCAGCTGGGGCTACGGCAACGAGTGGGAGCTGTTCGCCGGCATGCAGAAGGACGGCGTCTCCCTCGACGACATCTCGCTGGTGCAGCAGCAGTTCGACATGAACGGCTTCCTCGCGGGCGACATCGACGCGGCCCAGGCGATGACCTACAACGAGTACGCCCAGGTCCTCGAGACCGTGAACCCCGCCACAGGCGAGCTGTACCAGCCGGACGACCTGAACGTCATCAGCTGGAACGACATCGGGACCGCGATGCTCCAGGACGCGATCTGGGCGGACGCGGGCAGGCTCGCCGACGACGACGCGTACGCCGAGCAGACGGTCGCCTTCATCAAGGCCTCGATCAAGGGCTGGATCTTCGCGAAGGACGACCCGCAGGCGGCGGCCGACATCGTCACCGCGGCCGGATCCACGCTCGGCACCAGCCACCAGCTCTGGATGACCAACGAGGTCAACAAGCTGATCTGGCCCTCGACGAGCGGCGTCGGGATGATCGACGAGGCCGCGTGGCAGCAGACGGTCGACATCGCGAAGGAGACGGAGAACGAGACGGGGGCGACGATCATCAGCGCGGACCCGCCCGCCACCGCCTATTCGAACGAGTACGTCGAGGAGGCGCTCGCGGAGCTCGCCGACGAGGGAGTGGACACGAGCGGTGCCGACTACGCGCCGATCGACGTGACGCTGGAGGCCGGCGGCGCCTGAGCCCGGACTCCGCCCCTCCCGGCTTCTCCCGGCCCCTCCGGCCCCGGAGGGGGCCGGGAGGGGTAGGCTGGACCCTCGTGACTACTTTCAAGAAGACGCCGTTCACCGTGAACGTGCGCGACCTCGTGAGGCGACCGGGCGAGATGCGCGAGCACCGCCTCGAGCTCGAGGCGCCGGAGCAGTTCGGCGAGGGGATCGTCGCGGTCCGCAAGGGATCGGCCGTCGATCTCGACGTCCGGCTCGAGTCCGTGCACGAGGGGATCCTGGCCAGTGTCGAGGTGTCGGCGAGGGCCGACGGCGAGTGCAGCCGGTGCCTGACCGACATCTCCCTGCCTGTCGATGTCGAGTTCCAGGAACTTTTCGCGTACTCTTCTGACGAAGCTTTCGACTATGAGGTTCACGACGACCACGTGGATCTTGAACCTCTGGTCAGGGATGCGGTGGTTCTGTCGCTGCCGTTCCAGCCGGTCTGCCGGCCGGACTGTCCGGGCCTCGACCCCGTCACGGGGGAGCGGCTGGCCGATTCCTCCACGCCCGAACCCGAGGCGCCGCGCGACTCCCGGTGGGCCGCGCTCGCAGGGTTGAGCGAGGGGGACGGCGGGGCCGCAGCGCCCGGAGCTTCCACCGACAGAGCTTCCGCAGACAGCGGTGAGGGCGCGACCGCCCGCACCGAATCCGACTAGAGGTAGAGAAGAGAGAATCATGGCTGTTCCCAAGAGGAAGAAGTCCCGCGCGAACACCCACGCCCGTCGTTCGCAGTGGAAGGCCGAGGTCCCCACCCTCGTCAAGACCATCGAGAACGGCAAGGTCGTCTACAGCCTTCCCCACCGCGCCAAGGTCGTCGAGGACTCCGCGGGCACCGCGCTGTTCCTCGAGTACAAGGGCCGCAAGGTCGCCGACGTCTGATCCCGCTCCTGGTCCGCACGGCGCGGGGCGCACCGCCTCTCGACGAACGGACCGCGGTCCATGGTGAACCAGACCTCCGCACGACCCTCCAGCGACGACCGGTCGCGTCTGGAGGCCACGCTCGGCGTGAGCCTCGACGGTGAGCTCTTCGAGATCGCCCTGACGCACCGGTCGTTCGCTTTCGAGCACGGCGGCATCCCGCACAACGAGCGCCTCGAGTTCCTCGGCGACTCGATCCTCGGGCAGGCCGTGACTGTCATGCTCTACACCGAGTACCCCGCCCTCAGCGAGGGCGACCTGGCTAAGCGCCGGGCGAGCCTCGTCTCGACCGTCGCGCTCGCCGAGATCGCCCGCGGCATCGGCCTGGGCGAGTTCCTCCGCCTCGGACGCGGCGAGGAGCTGACCGGCGGCCGCGACAAGGCGTCGATCCTCGCCGACACCGTCGAGGCCATCATCGGCGCCGTCTACCTGGGCACCGGTCCCGACGCGGCCCGCGACCTGGTGCTGCGCCTGATCGCCCCTCTGCGGGCCGATCCGCTCCGCTTCGGCGTCTCGATGGACCCGAAGACGAGCCTGCAGGAGGCGGCCGCCGAGCGCGGTGCGCCGGCCCCGCGCTACGAGATCGCCGCCACCGGCCCCGACCACAACAAGGTGTTCGTCGCCACCGTGATCGTCGGCGGACTCGTCACCGCCCGCGGCGAGGGGACGAGCAAGAAGGCGGCCGAGATGGCCGCCGCGCTCGACGCGTGGACGCGTCTGGCGGCCCCCGGCGCACCCGTCGCTCCAGCGGTCTCGGACTGACCGTGCCCGAGCTGCCCGAGGTCGAGGTGGTGCGGGCGGGTCTCGCTCCCGCGGTCACCGGCTCCCTGGTGACCGGCGTCGAGATCGTCGACGAGCGCTCGCTGAAGCGGCACGTGCATCCGCACGGGACCTTCGAGCGCCTGCTCGTCGGGCGCCGGCTCGAAGCGGCGGTGCGGCGCGGGAAGTTCCTCTGGCTGCCCGCGGGCCGCGACGAGGCGCTGCTGGTGCACCTCGGCATGAGCGGCCAGGTGCTGCTGCGCACGGCGGATGCGGCGCTGCCGCGGCTGGCGCGCATCCGGATCGGGATCGAGCACCCCGAGCACGGCGAGCTCGCCCTGCACTTCGTCGACCAGCGGATCTTCGGCTCGATGGCGGTCGACGCTCTGGTGCCGACCCCGGACGGAGCGCCGGGCGGCTACGCGGGCGAGGAGGTCCGCGGAGGCGGCTGGCTGCGCGCCGTGCCCTCGCAGGTCGCGCACATCGCCCGCGATCCGCTCGACCCCTCCTTCGACCTGGGCTCGGTCGTCGCGTCGCTGGCGAGGAGGAGCAGCGGGATCAAGCGGGCGCTGCTCGACCAGACGCTCGTGAGCGGCATCGGGAACATCTACGCGGACGAGTCGCTGTGGGCGGCGGAGCTGCACCCGGAGCGGCCGAGCTCGTCGCTCGGCGAGGCGCGTATCCGCCGCCTCTTCGCCGAGGTGCGCTCGGTGCTCGAACGGGCGCTGGCCGAGGGCGGCACCAGCTTCGATGCGCAGTACGTGAACGTGAACGGTGCCTCCGGCTACTTCTCGCACAGCCTGCACGCCTACGGGCAGACGGGGAAGCCCTGCGCCCGGTGCGGCGCGGCGATCGTGCGGGTGCCGTTCATGAACCGCTCCTCGCACCTCTGCCCGCACTGCCAGCAGCTGCCGCGCTGACGCGCCGGGAGGCGCCGCCTCAGGCGGCGGCGTCGGCGGGCGCCGGAGCGTACCGGGAGTGGACGACGAGCTCGCCCAGCAGCGTCGCGACGAGCGTGATGACGGCGGCGATCGCGAGGCCGAGCCAGAGCCCGACCAGCAGGGCGAGCGCGCCGACTCCGGCACCCGCGGCGATCAGGACGATCGCCGCCGCGCGGCGGAACCACGGCTGACCGGAACCACCCGCCAGGCGGGAGTCCGCAGCGAGGCCCGTGATCGTCGAGGTGACGACGACCGTCGTGACGTCCTTGACGGCGAGGTGGCGGGCGGTCGCGGCCTGGAGGCCCATCGCCCCGCCCAGCACGCCGGTGACGGTGAAGGCGAGCGGCTCGGGGTGCTCGGGCACGACCGCGAGCACGATCGCCAGGACGCCGAGCAGGATGCCGACCACCGCGAAGAGCCAGGTCGAGCGCGAGGTCCAGCCCTTCTTCACCGGGCGGAGCACCCGGCCGCCGATCACGGCGCCGATCATGAAGGCGCCCAGCGCGATCAGGGGCCCGACCACGGGCAGGTCGGCCGCGCCGGAGAGGGCCATGCCGAGGATGACGACGTTGCCGGTCATGTTGCCGGCGAAGACGCGGTCGAGCCCGAGGTACCCGACGGCGTCGATGATGCCGGTCGAGAAGGTGAGGGCGAGCATCAGGCCGAGGGTCGCGCCCTCGGAGCGGGTGCGCAGGCGTCGGAGCACAGGAGTCCTGTCGTCGGGGGCGGGTCTGGAGAATCGTGGCACACGCGTGCACATGCTCGAAACACGGCGCGGTTAGGGTCGGACGGCGCGGACGGGCCGCGCGGGAGGCGGACGCGCATGCGGTGGACGGAGTGGGCGGTGCAGCCCGGTGAGGGAGTGCCGCCGGGGGTGGACTACCTGCCGGCCGAGCCGGGTTCGGTGCTGTGGGGGCGCCTGCCGTGCGCGGCGGACGCGTCCGTGCTCACCGTCGACTCGGGGGCCGAGGTCGTCATCGACACGCTCAGCCACGAGGGCGTGCTGGAGGATCAGGGCCGCGATCCGGTCGCCTTCTTCGGCCGCCACGGAGTCGCTCCGGAGGGGGTGCTGCGCGACGCGGTCGCGCTCGCCGCGGACGGGCCGTTCCGCGACGGCGAGACGGACGGGCCGCACGTGGTCACGGGGCCGATCGCCGTCCGGGGAGCGCTGCCGGGGGACCTGCTCCGGATGACCCTCCTCGAGGCCGAGCCGCGCGTGCCGTACGGAGTCGTCTCGAACCGGCACGGCCGCGGGGCGCTGCCGGGCGAGTACCCGCTGCAGGAGGGGCCGTTCAGCGTCTTCGCGCGCGTCGACGAGGACGCGCAGGGCGGTCTCCGCGGCGTGATCCCGCTGGTGCCGGGAGGAGAGCGGGCCGCCCGGTTCCCGCTCCGGCCGTTCCTCGGGATCATGGGCGTCGCCGTCGCAGGGGAGGAGCGCCCGCACTCCGTGCCGCCCGGTGCGCACGGGGGCAACATCGACATCGCACTGCTGACCGCCGGAACCAGCCTCTACCTTCCCGTGCAGGTCCCGGGCGCGCTCGCGTACGTCGGCGATCCCCACTTCGCGCAGGGCGACGGCGAGGTGGCGCTGACGGCGATGGAGGCGAGCCTGCGCGTCCGGGTGCGCCTGGAGGTCGTCCCGCGTGCCGAGGCGATCGCGGCGTTCGGGGAGCTGCTCGGGCCGATGGGGGAGACCGGCGAGTTCCTCGTGCCCACCGCGATGGACGAGGACCTGGACGTCGCCGTGCAGAAGTGCGTCCGCGCGGCCATCGCGCTGCTGGCGGCCCGCTACGGGATGGACCCGGCTCACGCCTACGCCTACCTCAGCGCGGCGACCGACTTCGACATCTCGCAGGTCGTCGACCTGGTGAAGGGCGTGCACGCCCGCGTCCGGACGGCCGACTTCGATGACTGACCCGCGGGTGACGACGCTCGAGGGTGACCTGCCGGACGGGCTGGTGGACGCGGTTCTGGCGTACGAGGCGGCGCTCGGGGCTGACGACGTCGCGGCGCTCGCCGACGCGTTCGTGGACGCGCCGACGACGCTCCGGGGCGACGCCTCCGGACTGCTCGTCGGCCACGCGGTCATCACCGGCTTCCGGGGTCGTCGCGGCGGGGCGCCGGTGCGGGAGCTGGTCGAGCTGCACGTGCGGGCGGTCGATGCGGACACGGCGCTCGTGGTCAGCGTGAACGCTCCGGCCCGTGGCGGGCGCGGGCTCGTCACGCAGCTGTGGTCGCGCGAGGGCGGGACCTGGCGGGTGCGCGCCGCGCAGGTGCAGGCGCCCTCGCCCGCGCTGGACCCCCGTGTCTGGCGGGCCGTCGGCGCGCCGCTCGTGCCGGCCGCCGGCTCCGGGACCCTCGACGGACTGGACGTCGCGGTCAAGGACCTCTTCGCGATCGAGGGCCAGCGGATCGGCGCGGGAGTGCCGGCCCGCCTCGCTTCCGCGCCGATCGAGGCGGCGACCGCTCCGGCCGTCGCGCAGCTGCTCGCAGCGGGAGCGTCGGTGCGCGGGATCGCTCAGACCGACGAGTTCGCCTACAGCATCGCCGGCCGGAACTCCGGCTACGGGACGCCGCCCAATCCGGCCGTGCCCGGAGCGATCCCGGGCGGATCGTCGAGCGGACCGGCGACCGCCGTGTCGCTCGGGCAGGCCGCCGTCGGGCTGGCGACCGACACCGCGGGATCGATCCGGGTACCCGCCTCCTACCAGGGCCTGTGGGGGCTGAGGACGACCCACGGTGCGGTGCCCGTCGAGGGGCTGCTGCCGCTGGCGCCGAGCTTCGACACCGTCGGGTGGCTGACGCGGGACCTCGGCACGCTGAGGCGGGTGGCCGAGGTCTGCCTGCCGTCCGGCCCGCCGGTGCGGAGTCTCGCGGTGGCGCCGGCACTGCTGAGCGGAGTGGACGCGGCCGTCCGGGCGGCGTTCGGATCGGCCGTCGGGAGGATGAGCACCGAGGAGGTCGAGCTGCCCCCCGTGGCGGAGATGCTCGAGGCGTTCCGGCTCGTGCAGGCGGCGGAGGCGTGGCGGTCGAGCGGCTCGTGGGTCGCGGCGCATCCGGGAGTGCTGGCGGCGGACGTGCAGGCGCGCTTCGACGCGGCCTCGCTCGTCGACGAGCAGACGGAGGCGGCCGCACGGGCGCGGGTCGCGGGGTTCCGGGAGGCGCTCGACCGTGCGCTCGAGGGGCGGGTGCTCCTCCTGCCGTCGACGTCGTCGGCGGCGCCGGCCCTCGATGCGTCGGCCGAGGCGATCGACGCGGCGCGGACGGCGACGCTCGGCCTGACCTGTGTCGCCGGGATAGGCGGGTATCCGGCGCTGTCGGTGCCGCGATTGAGTGTCGGCGGCGCTCCGGTGGGGCTCTGCCTGGTGGGACCGCGGGGGTCGGATCTCGCGCTGCTGAAGCTGGCCGGCACGCTCTGAGAGGGGCCACGCCCGGAGCTCGTTCTCTCCCTCATCGTGAATCGAGGCGGAAGCCGTGACCCGCTCTCCCGCTTGCCGCCTCTCCCTCTCCCTCTCCCTCTCCCTCTCCCTCTCCCTCTCCCTCTCTCTTTCTCTCTTTCTCTCTTTCTCTCTCGCTCTCTCGCTCTCTCGCTCTCTCGCTCTCTCGCTCTCTCGCTCTCTCGCTCTCTCGCTCTCTCGCTCCGTCCCTCCGTCGCTCCGTCCCTCGTCGTGGATCCGAGGCGGAAGCTGCGCCGTCGCGCCCGAGTCGCTGCGGTGATCGCTGTCCTCGGGTGCGATCTCAGCGGTGAGCACGGGCGCCGAGCCCGGAGGGTGGAACGGGCCCGGGTGCAGCGAGTGCGGGCTCGGTGGACCGGTTCGTCGGCGGGCGCGTCGGACGACCGGCTTCCACGGCTCGGCCCTCGGCTGAGACAGGCCGCCGGCTCGGACCCGCGCGGCGCGAGCACGCCTGCTGGAGCACGCCTGCTGGAGCACGCCTGCTGGAGCACGCCCGCTGGAGCACGCCCGCAGGAGCGCGGCTCCTTCCGCCGTCAGAACGGGGGCGGCGCATCGCTGAAGCTCGGCCTGCGCCGCGGCGGGGCTGGCGGCGCGGGCGGATCGGGTGGACGGGTGACCACGCGGCGGCCCGTGGGGGTGGTCCAGTCGGCCGATCCGTCGGGGTGGAGCGTGTAGGTCCAGCGGTCGCCGTGGCGGACGTGGTGGTGGGCGACGCAGAGCGACGCCAGGTTGTCGAGGGCGGTGGCGCCTCCGTGACGCCACTCGAGCGTGTGGTCGGCCTCGGCGGTCGCCGCGGGCCGGGTGCAGCCGGGGAAGCGGCAGGTCCGGTCGCGCAGCTGGAGGGCGAGGCGCATCCGCGGGGGAGGGAGGCGGTGCGTGCGTCCGACGGAGACCACGGCGCCCGTGCTCGGATGGGTGAGCACCGGGGTGACGGCCGAGTCGGCTCCGAGGAGCTCGCGCGCGACGCCGGCCGGGATGAGGCCGTAGCCGTCCAGTTCCGCGGGGGTCTCGTCCTGTCCGGCCGCGGTGCTCGCGGCGAGGGTCAGACGCACCTCGGCCCGGATGCCGCGAGCGGACGTGCGCGGACGCTCGTCGCCCGGCGCCGTGCCGGACACGTCGCCGTCGCAGAGCAGGTCGACCAGGGCGTCGGCCCGCAGCTGCGCGAGCGTGCGCTCCTCCGCTGCACCGCTCCCGTCGCGGAGGGCGCGGGCGATCCGGTCGAGCCGCGCGAGCGCACCGAACGCTGCCGGAGCGGGGAGGGTCGCGCAGAGCGTGGCCATGCCGTCCTGCTCGGGCGAGACCCGGACCGACCGGTCCTCCCGAGCGCGGGCGTGCCGGTCGGCCAGAGGACTCTCGTGGAGCTCGTCCCGCAGCCGGGCGAGGCGTCGCCGCAGCTGGGTCGGCGTCATCGAGGCGGCCAGTCCCGCGGCGCGCTCGTCGAACTCCGGGAGGGTGGCCGGCGGCAGGGTGGCCGCGACTCCGCAGATGATCTGCCCCGCCTCCCAGCGCAACCGCGCCTCGGCCAGCGCGGCGCGCGTGCAGGGCAGGTGGTCGACCAGCAGACGGGCGTGCTCGAGCTCGCGCGCGGCCACACGCTCGGACACGGCGAGTGCGAAGGCGAGCTCGGCCCGGACGGAGCGCTCCACGAGGTCGCGTGACTCGGCGGGAGACCCGCCGCGCGCGAACGCCTCCGGGCGACGCAGAGCAGCCGTGTACGCCTCGTGCAGCGCCTCGGCGGAGGCGAGGTGGAGCGGAGCCGCCGAGCGGGCGAGCAGCGCCGCGCGGTCGCCGAGGGCGCGGACCTCCTCGAGTCCCTGCCGCATCCCATCCGCCATACCCGTATTGAACCAGCGACCACCGACACGCGGGCCGCAGGTGCGTCCGATCGGGAGAACCCGCTCGCCGGACGGCCCTGTGGAGGAGGCTCGCCGCACCAGCGGACGTCGAGCCGGTTCCGATCAACCGGATCAGGACGATCCGCACAGGTCCGACGTCGCCGTCAGCAGGACCACGAGGACGCCGATGACGACGAGGAGAGCTCCGCCCGCGGCCGTCAGGAACGGCGACTGCCCCGAAGGCCGGGCCCGTTGCCCGTGCTTCCGCAGCTGATCACGGGCCCGCGCAGAGATCCGCTCGCGCTGAGTGATGAACACCACACCGAAGATGATCGCGATCGACGCCTAGGTGAGGGCGACGATCCGGTCCTCGATCACCGTCCGGAGGCCCTTCCCTCCATCACGGCCCTCCTGCCGACCAGCGTCTCGCGACCCTCCCCGACGACCCCCGCCACACCGCGAAACACCGGCGAAACGTCCGTCGCATAGGCTCTGCGGGTGAAACGACTGTTTCTCTCCCGCTCGTGAAGAGGTGGCCCATGACCGCGCCCGCACCGTTCCTCCCCGTCGATCCGCCGCCTCGCCTGCTGATGGGGCCGGGCCCGATCAACGCGGATCCGCGCGTCCTGCGTGCGATGTCGGCGCAGCTGGTCGGGCAGTACGACCCGTTCATGACGGCGACGATGACGGAGACGCAGGAGCTGTACCGGCAGGTGTTCCGCACCCGCAACGAGAAGACGATGCTCGTCGACGGCACGAGCCGTGCGGGCATCGAGGCGGCGCTGGTCTCGATGCTGGAGCCGGGCGACCGCGTGGTCGTGCCGGTCTTCGGGCGGTTCGGGCACCTCCTCCGGGAGATCGCGGAGCGCTGCGGCGCGGAGGTGCACGTGATCGAGGCCGAGTGGGGGCAGGTCTTCCCCGTCTCGGCGATCGCCGAGGCCCTGGCCCGGGTGAAGCCGAAGATGCTGGCCGTGGTCCACGGCGACACGTCGACCACCATGGCGCAGCCGCTGGAGGAGCTCGGCGCCCTCTGCGAGAAGCACGGCGCCCTCTTCTACACCGACGTCACCGCCTCCCTCGCGGGCAACGCCTTCGCGACCGACGAGCTCGGGCTCGACGCGGTCACCGCGGGGCTCCAGAAGTGCCTGGGCGGTCCGTCCGGATCGGCTCCCGTCACCTTCTCGGAGAAGGCCGTCGCGGTGATCGAGTCGCGCAGGAGCATCGAGGCGGGGATCCGCGACGAGGGCGACACCGTCAGCGCCCGCCGCGTCCGCTCCAACTACTTCGACCTCGGGATGATCTTCGACTACTGGGGGCCGCGCCGCCTCAACCACCACACCGAGGCGACCACGATGCTCTACGGCGCGCGCGAGTGCGCCCGCATCGTCGTCGAGGAGGGCCTGGACGAGACGGTCGCCCGCCACGCGCTGCACGGGTCGGCGATGCTCGCCGGAGTCCGCGGCCTCGATCTCGAGGTGTTCGGCGACGTCGGGCACAAGATGACGAACGTCGTCGCGGTGCGCATCCCGCAGGGCGTGAACGGTGATGCGGTGCGCGGGGAGATGCTCGCCGACTTCGGCATCGAGATCGGCACGTCCTTCGGGCCGCTGCACGGGAAGGTCTGGCGCATCGGCACGATGGGCTACAACGCCCGGACGGACGCGGTGCTGACCACCCTGGCGGCGCTGGAGGCGGTGCTGCGCCGCGCGGGCGCCTCCGTGCCGGTGGGCGGCGGAGTCGCGGGCGCGTACGAGGTCTACGGGGCGGCACGCGCATGACCGGCACGACCACCGACCCCACGACCGCGCCCCCCGCCGCCACCGCCGCCCCCGCCCTCGACGCCGCCGCGATCATGGCCCGCTGCGACGAGCTCGCCGCGGTCTCCTCCAGCCGCGACGGCATCGAGCGGGTCTACCTCTCGCCCGAGCACGCCCGCGTGAACGCGATGGCCGCGCGCTGGATGACCGAGGCGGGCATGCGCACCTGGCAGGACGCGGCCGGCAACCAGTGCGGCCGCTACGAGGGCGCGACTCCGGGACTCCCGGCGCTCCTGCTCGGCTCGCACCTCGACACGGTGCCCGACGCGGGCCGCTACGACGGGATCCTCGGCGTGATGCTCGCGATCGCCGTGGTGTCGCGCCTGCAGGGGGCGGGCCGGCGCCTGCCGTTCGCCGTCGAGGTCGTCGCGTTCGGCGACGAGGAGGGCACCCGCTTCGGCACAGCGCTCCTCGGCTCCCGCGCCCTCGCCGGCACCTGGGACGAGCACTGGTGGGAGCTCGAGGACGCCGACGGGACGACGCTCGTCGAGGCGTTCCACGAGTTCGGGCTGGACCCCTCGCGCATCCGCACCGCCGCGCGCGACGCGCAGGACGTTCTCGCCTACCTCGAGGCGCACATCGAGCAGGGCCCCTACCTGGAGGAGGCGGACCGCGCCCTCGCCGTGGTCTCCTCGATAGCGGGCGCCCGCCGCTTCGCACTCACCCTCACCGGCAAGGCCGGGCACGCGGGCGGAGTTCCGCTCGACCGCCGCCGCGACGCGCTCACCGGGGCGGCCGAGGCCGTGCTCGCGGTGGAGCGCATCGCGCGGGAGCAGGGCGTGATCGCCACGGTCGGCCGGCTCGAGACCTTCCCGGGCGCGGTCAACGTCATCCCCGGCCGGGTCGAGTTCAGCCTCGACCTCCGCGCCGAGACCGACGCCCAGCGCGACGCGGCGTGGGACGCCATCGAGCACGCGATGTCGGAGTCGGTGTCGCGCCGCCGTCTCGCGCTGACGGTGGAGGAGACCCATTCGGCCCCCGCGGTCGTCGCCTCCTCTCGGCTGCAGGACGTCGTGCGGGCGGGCATCCGCGCGACCGGGGACGCGGAGCCGATGGTGCTGTTCTCCAAGGCCGGCCACGACGCGATGGCGGTCGCCGACCTCGCCGAGTACGCGATGCTCTTCCTCCGCTGCGAGGGCGGCGTCAGCCACCACCCGGACGAGAACGTGACCGAGGCCGACGTCGCGACCGCGCTCGACGCGTTCGAGGCGGCCGTGCTGGCGCTCGCCGACGGGACGCAGACTGCGTGACCCCCGCCCCGGCCCCCTCGACGAGCATCGGTCACCGCATCGATGCCGGCTACGCCGCGCTGTCGCGGCAGGAGCAGCGGGCGGCCGACTTCATCCTCGACCACCTCGGCGACCTGGCCGTCTACACGGCGACCGAGCTCGCCCAGCACAGCGGAGTGTCCAAGGCCACGGTCTCGCGGCTGTTCCGCCGCCTGGGGTTCTCGAACTCGCAGGAGGTGCGCGAGCACGCCCGGGCGCTGCGGTCCTCCGGTGTGCCGGTCGGTCCCGCGCAGGGACAGGGGGATCCGCTCGCCGCGCACCTCGAGAGCGAGCGGGCGAACCTGGCCCGGCTGGCCGCCGCGTTCGGCGACGGGCGGCTGGAGGAGGCGGTGCGGCTGATCGCGGGAGCGCGCGAGGTCGTCGTGATCGGACTGCGCAACAGCTACCCGGTGGCGCTGCACCTGCGCCAGCAGCTCGCGCAGGCGCGCGGAAGCGTCCGGATCGCCCCGCAGCCCGGCCAGTCGCTCGGTGAGGAGCTCGAGGGGCTCGGAGCCGAGGACGTCGTGGTGCTGGTCGGCTTCCGCCGCCGCCCCGCCTCTTTCGCGGCCCTGATCGGGACGCTCGCCGCGCGCGAGGTGCCCGTGGTGCTCCTCGCGGATCCGCCCGCCCGGCGCTACGCGGAGCACGCGGCGGTCTGGCTGGAGTGCCCGGTCGACAGCGGCACGGCGCTGGACAGCTACGCGGCGGCGATGAGCGCGGTCGCGCTCGTGGCGTCCGGAGTGCTCGGCGCGTCCCCGAGGGAGTCGCGCGAGCGGATCGCCGGGATCAGCACGGCCTACGCGGAGCTCGCCGAGCTGGAGGACCGGCCGTGAGCGAGGCGGCGGAGCTGATCCGCGCGCACGCCAAGGACCCCGTCGGGCAGGCCGACCCGACTCCGGCCCTCGGCCGGGCCGAGCTGATCACCCCCACCTGCGGCGACCGGATCGAGCTGCGCGTCGACGGCGGCGCGGAGCAGGTGCGCCTCGCCTGGAGCGGGCGGGGGTGCGAGGTCTCGCGGGGATCCGCGTCGCTGCTCGCGGACGGTCTCGACGGGCTGCCGGCGTCGGACATGCGGGAGCGGATCGACGCGTTCCTCGCGGCGATGGCGCACCGGGAGGGTGCACTCGCCGGCGAGGAGCAGGCGCTGCTCGCGGTGGCGGGCAACCCTGTCCGCTCCGTCTGCGCGACGCTGGCCTGGCGGGCGCTGGCCGCCGCCCTCGACGACGCGGGCCTGGCGTGAACCGCTCAGTCCGGCCCGTCGCGGTCGGCTCCCGACCACAGATCGCCGCACTCCACCCCGCGCGCGCCCCTCGCGCGGAGCAGGTCGCGCGCGCCGGAGTCGCCGTGCACGCCCTCGAGGAGCTCCGGCCAGTGGTCCCGTCCCAGCAGCACCGGATGACCGGGCCGACCGCGGAAGACCGCGCGGGCGAGCACGTCCGGCGCGACCGGCGCCTCCGCGAGCAGCCGGGCCCCCACGCTCGGCGGCTCCTCGGGCAGGTCGACCAGGGCGACCAGCGCGGCGACGCCCTCGGCCGCGGCGAGACCCGCGCGGAGCGACGCCGAGAGGCCGGTCTCCCACTCCGCCGCGACGACCACGTCCGCGGACGGCGGCACCAGGAGTCGCGCCCGTCCGGCCTCCGCGCCCAGGACCACGAGCACCCGCTCGCAGCCCACCGCGCGGAGCCTCTCGACGGCTCGCTCCACCCAGGGAACTCCCGCCGCGTCGCACCGCAGCGCCTTCGGGCCGCCCGCCCGGCGCCCCGCACCCGCCGCGAGCACCAGCCCGACGAGGTCCCGACTCCCGACCAGATCCATCCGACCATCGTGCCGCAGGCCGAGCCCCTGCTCCGCCGGACGAAGGAGACCGCATGACCGACACCCGATCCGAGACCGCCCGCGACGTGCTGCTCGCGTGCCTCGCCGTCCCCCGCTGGGCCGACGAGGTCGCCTCCGGCGCGCCCTACCCGTCGGCCGACGCGCTCGCCGACGCGGCCGAGCGGGCCGCGCGCACGCTCACCGAGGAGGAGGTGGAGGCGGCGCTGGCCGACCACCCCCGGATCGGCGAGCGGCACGCGGGCGCGGGGCGCTCCTCCGCGTTCTCGGCCGCGGAGCAGGCGGCGAGCCGCACGGGCGACGAGGAGCTGACCCGGCGGCTGCTGGCCGGCAACCGCGCCTACGAGGAGCGGTTCGGGCGCGTGTTCCTCCTCCGCGCGGCCGGCCGCGACCGGGCCGAGGTCGTCGCGGAGCTGGAGCGGAGACTCGGGCTCGACGACGAGACGGAGGCCCGCATCGTCGCGGAGCAGCTGCGGGAGATCACGGTGCTGCGGGTCCGCGGCCTCGACGACGGGCGCCTCGTCCGGGCGGAGGCCGCACGATGAGCGGGCACGCCAGCCGCGTCACCACCCACGTGCTCGACGCCGTCCGCGGCCGCCCCGCGCGAGGGGTCCCGGTGGCTCTCGACGCCCGTGCCGGCTCCGGCTGGGAGCGCCTCGCCGAGGCCCGCACCGACGACGACGGCCGCGTGGCGGCCTTCGGGCCGGAGCGCCTGGCCGCCGGGGTCCACCGGGTCGTCTTCGACACCGGCGCCTGGTTCGCCGCCTCGGGCACCGAGTCGTTCTACCCCGAGGTCGTCGTCGCCTTCCGCCTCGACGACGAGGAGGCGCACTTCCACATCCCGCTCCTGCTCAGCCCCTTCGCCTACTCGACCTACCGGGGCAGCTGATGCAGCTGCAGGACGTCCTCGACGCGCCGCAGCTGCGGCTGCGCGTGCTGGTCGCCGGCGACGGAGCGCTCGCCCGGCCGGTCGACGGCATCTTCACGACCGATCTCCTCGATCCGCGCCGCTACATCTCGCGCGACCAGCTGGTGCTGACCGGTCTGGTCTGGCGTCGGGACGCCCAGGACAGCGCGGCCTTCGTCGCCGCGGTCGCGGACTCGGGTGCCAGCGCTCTGCTCGCCGGCGAGGGGCTGCTGGGCTTCGTGCCGGACGACCTCGTCGTCGCCTGCCGCGAGCACGACGTCCCGCTGATCGCCGTGCCGGCCGATGTGTCGTTCGGCGCGATCACGGCGCACCTGTCGAACGCTCTCGCCGGCGACCGCGTGGCCCGGCTGACGGCCGCCCTCGCCCGCCAGCGGGAGCTGCTGACGGAGGTCTACCGGGGGCAGCAGCTCGACGAGCTCGTCACGCGCACCTCGCGCGAGCTCGGACTCCCCGTGTCGGTGCTGACCGCCACCGGCCGGACCGCGGCCTCCGCCTCGCCCCTGGGGCTGGGGGAGATCGAGCGGGTCGTGCACGCGGCGCTCACGGCCCGGCGCAGCCCGGTCATGGTCGCGGACGCCCGCGGCGGCGCCCTGTCGGCCCTCACCGTCGCCGGAGCGGGCGAGCACCGCGCCACCTCCTGGCTGGTCGTCGTCGGGGGCGACTGGAACGACTGGCCCGCCGCAGTGCTCGACGCCGTGACGGAGCTCGCCGGAGTCGTGGGGGTCTACCGGCTGCAGCGGGAGGCGGCGCTCTCGGCCGACTCCGCTCTCGCCGACCGCCTGCTCGAGCTCGTGGAGGAGGACAGCGAGCAGCCCGAGGCCGCGGTGTACCTGCGGCAGCTGGGACTCGGCGGCGCCGGGCGGTGCGCCGTGGTCGCCGCCGAGTTCGAGGGCGACGCGCCCCCGGACCTGGCGCGCCGTGTCCTGGTCGACGCCGCCGCGCACCTGGGCCGCGCCGTGGTCGGACGCGACGCCCAGGGCTGCGCGGTGGCGGTGCTGCCCACCGAGGCGACCGATGCGATCCCCACCGGCGCGGATCCGCTCGCCGTCGTCACCTCGGCGCTGCGACGAGCGGGAGCCGCGTGGCCGGGCGCCGTGCTGCGCGTCGGGACGAGCGCCGCGACTCCGCTGCCCGCGCTCGGCGGCGCCCTCCGCTCGGCACGCTACGGGATGCTGCTGCCGGGCTCTCCGGGCGACGACGCTCCGGTGCGGGTCAGCGACTCCGGGGAGGTCACCTCCGCCGTGCAGCTGCTGAGCGTGGTCCCCGACCACCTGCGCTCGGTGTTCGTCGAGCTGGTGCTCGGGCGGCTCGTCGAGCACGACGCGCGCTACGGCTCGCAGCTGGTCGCCACGCTCGCGGCGTTCCTCGACTGCGGCGGCTCGTGGGTGCGCACGGCGGAGCAGACGCACCTGCACCTGAACACGGTGCGGTACCGCATCGCGAGGGTGGAGGAGCTGACGCAGCGCGACCTGTCGGACACCGCGGACCGCGCCGACCTGTTCCTGGCGCTGCGCCTGCGCTGACGGCCGGGTGCGCGCGGTCCGCACCGCGCTTCCCGGGCCGGCCCCGTCACTCCGGAGCCACGATCCGCATGCCCCGGACGTGCACCGCGGCGATCGCCGGCTCGCGCAGCGTCATCAGCAGGGCGAAGAGCAGCTGGGCCGTCGCCTCCTCCTCGTCGTCCGCGCGGATCCCGTGGGCGAGGACGTCGGCGAGCGGCTCCCACCGGTCGGGCTCGATGCGGAGGAAGTCCGCGTCCTTCCCGGGGTCGAGGCTGCCGAACCGCTCCTCCTGGTCGAGCGCCCGCGCGCCGGCGAGCGTCGCCGTGAACAGGAGCTCGGCCGGATGCAGGGCGACGGCCGCGTCGCCGGGCTCCGAGAGGTGCACCTTGAAGGCGTCGTTCGCCACTCGCGCCAGCAGCCACTCGTCGCCCGCGCCCACGTCCGAACCGAGGGCGACGGTGACCCCCGAGGCGACGGTCCGGCGCCAGGGCATGGTGCCGGAGCCGAGGAACTGCTGCGAGGTCGGGCAGTGGGCGATCGAGGTGCCGGTCTCCTCCATCCGGTGCAGCTCCGCGTCCTGGCAGTGCACGGCGTGGGCGAGGATCGTGCGCGGCCCGAGGAGGGAGGATCCTCCGCGCGCGGAGCCGGGGAGAAAGAGCCCGTCGTAGGTGTCGAGGTAGCTGCGGGTGCCGTACGAGCCGAGCACGGCGGCGATCTCGCCGTCGCCGGGCCGGTCGTTCTCGTTGAGGTGGCTGTGCACGTAGACGCCGCGTCCGCGGACGTCGTCGTAGAGGTCGCCGAGCGCTCCGAGGGTCCGGGGAGTGACGGACAGCGAGAACCGCGGGACGAGCGCGACCTGCAGGAGCGGGTTCCTCCCGTGCCAGCGGTCGATCTCCTCCGACGCGAGCGTCAGCGCCTCCTCCTCCGAGGTGATCAGGGGCGCCGCCGAGGCCGGGCCCGTGGTCTGGATCCCGCGCCCCGACACGATCCGCAGCCCCGCCTCGCGGGTGCGCTCGAAGAGGGCGTCCTGCGCGGCCGGGAACGCGGAACCGAAGACCATCGCGGCGGTCGTGCCCGCGGCCACCCGCCGCCGGGTGAAGGCTCGCGCGACGACGTCGGCGAACTCCGGGTCGGCGAGCCGCGCCTCCGAGGGGAACACCGTCCGGTCGAGCCACTCGAGCAGCTGGCCGCCGCCGAAGCCGTCGGTCGAGAACGTCTGGGGGAAGTGCACGTGCGCGTCGACGAAGCCGGGCAGCAGGACCGACGCGGCGTCGCCGGAGACCGGCAGGAGCGCGAAGCGGTCCGGCAGCTCGCGGTACGGACCGACCCAGGCGATCGTGCCGTCCTCGTCCACGGCGAGAGCGCCGTCCGGGATCGACACCAGCGACTCCCGCGCGGTCGCGAGCGTCGCACCCCCGGCGACGTGCAGCACGTGCCCCCGGTGGACGCCCCCGGCGCCGGTCACACCAGGCCCGTGTAGGCGGTCCAGGCGGATCCCGCGGGCGGCGCGTCGTCGCGGGTGACGCTCGCCTGGATCAGCCCGTATGGGCGGTCGGCGGCGTGGAAGACCTCGTTGTCGTTCTCGACGCCGAAGGGCGAGAGGTCGTAGACGAAGTGGTGCTTGTTCGGCGCGGAGAGACGGATCTCGACGATCTGCGGGTACTCCTCCAGGACCGCCTTCCCCATCTCGAAGAGCGTCTGCTGGAGGGCGAGGGAGTGCACGGTCGCGAAGCGGCTCGTCATGAGCGCCTTGACGCCCGCGTAGACCGCCTCCCAGTCCATCGCCGCGATCTCGTCCTCGCTCAGGGCGAAGCGCCACTTCGCGACCAGCGAGGTCGCCATCACCCGGTCGTTCGTCGGCTGGAGGACCGTGTACGGGTCGGTGAGGAAGCCGTGGAACTCGCTCCCCGTGGACTTCAGGATCGTGAGGTCCTTGAAGCCGCCGGTGATCCAGATCCGCCGCTCGTCGCCCGAGCCCTCGACCGTGACCGACGCGATCCGCGTCTCCTGGCCCTTCCGGACCCAGGTGTGGTCGTGCTCGCGCCCGTCCACCAGCACGCGCTCCCAGGCGAACTCCTCGATCTCGATGCGGGCGCCGTGGACGGGCTCGTAGCCGTCGACGAAGTGGCGGGCCAGCTCGAGGCCGTAGGGCTCGATCGAGCGCAGGCCCTTCTCCTTGGCGAAGGCGTACGCCGTCTGCTTCTGCGTGTCCGTGGGCAGGACGGCCGACTGGTCGCCCTCTCGGTGCGCGGCCTCGAAGTCGCCGCGGAGGGCCATGGAGACATTGACGTCGTGGATCTCGTGCCGCGGGGTCTCGCGGTAGATCCGCACGACGCGGTTCTCGGCCTTCCCGTACTGGTGGTCCCCGAGGATGATCGACATGTCCGCTCCTGTCCGTTCCGTGCGGCCGGGCCCGGTCACGCGGTGGTGCCCGTCCTGCTCGCGGCTCCTGCGAGCCCGTCTGCCAGCCTCGCGCCTGCCGGGGGCTCCGCGCACCGGCGGAGCATCCCGAGGAGCCGCCGCCGGGACTCCGAGTCTTGTGCGATCCGCCCGCTCCGCGGCTCCGACCCGCCTCCGTTCACACACTCGAAACCTGCCGATGACACGGCGGCGCTCGGCGTGAGCGGGGGAGCTCCCCGAGGTGTCGTCAGGGAGGCGGGGCATCGGCGGGTCGAGGTCAGGGGCGGCTGAGGAGGCGCCCGGCGGGCGGGACCGTCGCGGCGGTGACGCGTCGGCCACCGACCCAGGTGGCGGCGACGGCGCCGCGGAGGACGCGGCCCTCGTAGGCCGAGACGGGGTTCCGGTGCGAGAGGGCGTCGACGTCCACGCGCCACTGCGCCTCCGGGTCGAACGCGACCAGGTCGGCGTCGGACCCCGCGTGCAGCAGGCCCTTCTGGCCGAGCCCGGCGAACGCGGCGGTCGCCGTGGACATCCAGGCGACGACCTGCTCGAGCGGGATGCCCCGCTCGCGGGCCCCGGTCCAGACCGCGCGGAAGCTCAGCTCGAGTCCCGAGATCCCGCCCCAGGCGACGCCGAAGTCGCCGCCGGCGGGGAGCTTCAGCTCGGCGGTGGCGGGGGAGTGGTCCGAGGCGATGATGTCGATCGTCCCGTCGAGCAGCCCCTTCCAGAGCAGCTCGCGGTTGCGCTCGTCGCGGATCGGCGGGCAGCACTTGAACTGCGTGCCGCCGTCGGGGATCGAGCCGGCGTCGAAGGTGAGGTAGTGCGGGCAGGTCTCGGCGGTGATCGGCAGCCCCTCGGCCTTGGCCTCTCGCAGGAGCGGCAGCGCGTCGGCGGAGGAGAGGTGCAGGATGTGCGCGCGGCAGCCGGTCTCGCGGACGGCCTCGATCACGTGCAGGATCGCGCTGCGCTCGGAGGCGGGCGGGCGGGAGTCGACGAACGCGCCGTAGGAGGCGCCGGGCTCCAGCGCGCTCGCCTCCAGCTCGGCCGGGTCCTCGGCGTGCACGATCAGCAGTCCGTCGAAGGCGGCGATCTCGCGCATCGCCTCGACGAGCTGCTCCCGGCTCAGGTGCGGGAACTCGTCCACTCCGCTCGGCGAGAGGAAGCACTTGAAGCCGAAGACGCCCGCGTCGTGGAGCTCGCGCAGCGTGCCGAGGTTCGAGGGGATCGCCCCGCCCCAGAATCCGACGTCCACCTGCGCCTGCGGCCCGGCGGCCGCGCGCTTGGCCTCGAGCCCCGACACCGTGGTGGTCGGCGGGATCGAGTTCAGCGGCATGTCGATGATCGTGGTGACGCCCCCGGCGGCGGCCGCGCGGGTGGCGGAGGCGAAGCCCTCCCACTCCGTGCGGCCCGGCTCGTTGACGTGCACGTGGGTGTCGACGATCCCCGGGATCAGGACCTGGCCCTCGGGGAGGACGATCTCCTCCGTGGTCCGCCAGGGGGCGTCCCGCTCGCCGACCGCGACGATCAGGCCCTCGGCGATCGCGATGCTGGCCGGACGCCGGCCGTTCTCGGTCAGCACGTCGGAGGCGCGGATCACGAGGTCGAGGAAGGGAGCGTCGTCAGGCATGGATCGACCCTATACTCGGCATGTTTCCTGCGTGTGAGCGCCCGTCGGCGGCTCCGCCCGGCCTCCCCGCAGCCCCGGCGCCGTCGCCTCCCGTCCGAGAAGAGGAGGCCGTCGTGCTCGACATCGCCGACCCCCTGCTCGAGCGCGTCGAGGCGGGCGGGAGCGTCGCGGTCGTCACGGTCACGCACGTCTTCGGCTCGGCTCCCCGCGCTCTCGGGTCCTCGATGGCGGTGGACGCGGAGGGGCGCGCGATCGGCTCGATCTCCGGCGGCTGCGTCGAGGCGCAGGCGTACGCGCTGGCCCAGGAGGTGCTCGGCACCTCGGGCAGCGCGTCCGAGCACTTCGGCTTCGACGACGAGGCGGCCTTCGCCGCCGGCCTGTCCTGCGGGGGGCAGCTGCGCGTGTTCGGCCAGGTCGTCGACTCCGGCTCCACCGCGGTCCTCGCCGAGCTGCGCGCCGCCCGCGCCGGCCGCTCGGCCGCGCTGGCGATCGTCGTCGGCGGCCCGGAGGAGCTGATCGGCCTCGTGCTCACCGGAGCGACGCGCCTCCAGGACGTCGTCGGCCCGCACCTGGACGAGGACACCGCCCGCCGCATCCTCGCCGAGCGCGAGGCTCGCCTGGCCTCCGGCCGCTCGGCCACGGTCGAGACCGCCTGCCGAGGTGCCGAGCTCGAGATCGCCTACGTCGTGCACGCCGAGCGGCCGCGCCTGCTGATCTACGGCGCCGTCGACTTCTCCGCCGCGCTCTGCTCCGCCGGCGCCCTGCTCGGCTACCGCGTGACCGTCTGCGACGCGCGTCCGGTGTTCGCGACCGCCGAGCGCTTCCCCGGCGCCGACGAGGTCCTCGTCGAGTGGCCGTCCGACCACCTCGCCCGCGCCGAGGTCGACTCGCGCACCGTGATCGCGGTGCTCACGCACGACGAGAAGTTCGACATCCCGCTGCTCGAGACCGCGCTCGCGCTCCCGGTCGCCTACGTCGGCGCGATGGGGTCGCGGCGCACCCATGAGCGGCGGCTGCGGCTGCTGCGCGAGACGGGAGTGACGGAGGAGGCGCTCGCCCGCCTGCACTCGCCGATCGGCCTGGACATCGGCGCGTCGACGCCGGAGGAGACGGCCGTGTCGATCCTCGCGGAGGTCCTCGCCGCGCGCACGGGGACGTCCGGGGAGCCGCTCGCGGGGCGCTCGGGCCCGATCCACGCGGCGCGCTGAGCCGCACTTGACGTTGCGCCGTCGTGATCGCGCCGGCCTGCTCGCATTCCGGCGGGAAACGGCCGCGAAACACCGCGCTGCCATGCTCGGGGCATGCAGCGCCACGTCCTCACCGGAGCCCACGTCGCCACCGTCGACGCGCACGGGACCGAGCACCCCGTCGGCCACGTCGTCGTCGACGACTCCCGCATCGTCGCCGTCGGAGCCGGCGACCCTCCGGCGTGGGCCCTCGACGGACGGTCCCCGACGGGTCTGCCGGCGCAGGAGGCGATCGCGCTCACGCGGGTCGACGGCCGCGGCCACCTGCTCACTCCCGGGCTCGTCAACACGCACCACCACCTCTACCAGTGGCTCACCCGCGGCTGGGCGCAGGATTCGATCCTCTTCGACTGGCTCGTCGCGCTCTACCCCGCCTGGTCCCGCATCGACGCCGACCTGACCCGCTCCGCCGCCCTCGGCGCGATGGGCGTCCTCGCCCGGTCCGGCTGCAGCACCGTCGCCGACCACCACTACGTCTTCCCACGGGGCTCCGGCGACATCGTCGGCGGCATCGTCGACGCGGCCGGCACCCTCGGCCTCCGGCTGCACGCGACCCGCGGGTCGATGGACCTCGGCGAGTCCCGGGGCGGCCTCCCGCCGGACTTCGCCGTCGAGACCACGGCGGCCGCGCTCCAGGCCAGCGGAGAGGCGGTCCAGCGGTACCACGACGCCTCCGCCGACGCGATGGTGCGGGTCGCGATCGCCCCGTGCTCGCCGTTCTCGGTGACCACCGACCTGCTGCGAGAGTCGGCCGTCCTCGCCCGTCAGCTCGGGGTCCGGCTGCACACCCACGGCTCCGAGACCGTGGAGGAGGACGCCTACACGCGGGAGGCGTTCGGCCTCTCGCCCACCGACCACCTGGAGTCGCTCGGCTGGCTCGGCGACGACGTCTGGATGGCGCACTGCGTCCACCTCGACGCCGACGCGATCGCGAAGTTCGCGGCCACGGGCACCGGAGTCGCGCACTGCCCGTCCTCGAACGGCCGGCTCGCGGCGGGCATCGCGCCGATCCCGCAGCTGCTGGCTGCGGGAGCCCCGGTCGGCCTCGGCGTGGACGGCGCGGCGTCGAACGAGTCCGGTCAGCTCGGCTCCGAGATCCGCGCCGCGGTGCTGATGAACCGCCTGCGCGCCGGCGCCGACCGGATGAGCGCCCGGCAGGCGCTCTCGGTCGCCACCATCGGCGGGGCCCGGGTGCTCGGCCGGCAGGACGAGATCGGCTCGATCGAGGTCGGCAAGCTCGCCGACCTCGCGCTCTGGCGGATCGACGGGATCGAGCACGCGGGCATCGCGGACCTGGTCGCGGCGCTCGCACTCGGAGCGCAGCCCCCGCTGAGCCTGCTCCTGGTGCAGGGTCGCCCGACGGTGCGGGAGGGACGGCTGGTGAACGCGGACGAGGACGCGATCGCCCGCGAGGTCGCCCGGGCGAGCACGGAGCTGGCGTCGCGCGTCTGAGCTGCGGCAGCCGATCGGCGCTCAGCCCGTCGTCGTTCAACCGGGCGGCGCCTCCGCCTCGACGGTCGCGACCGGGGCGGCGTCCGGGTGCAGGAGCCGCCAGATCCGGTCGCGGGAGAGCGGCAGCTCGGTCGGCCGCACGCCGATCGCGTCGCGGACGGCGTTGGCGAGTGCGGGGGCGACCGGGTTGTAGGGCGCCTCGCTCATCGACTTCGCGCCGAACGGCCCGAGCTCGTCGGCGGTGTCCGCGAAGAGCACCTCGGTCTCGGGCACGTCCGCCATCTGCGGGATGTGGTAGTTCCGGAGGATCGCCGTGGTCACGGTGCCCTCGCCGTCGAGGATCACCTCCTCGTACAGCGCCGAGCCGATCGCCTGCGCCACTCCGCCCTCGACCTGCCCGCGGCACTGCGCCGGGTTGATCACGAAGCCGGCGTCGGCCGCCTGCACCGACTGCAGGATCCGCACCTCGCCCGTCGGCTCGTGCACCGCGACGCGGAAGCCCTGGACGTTGAACGCGAGCGAGCGCTGAGCGCCGTCCTCGCTCCCGGTCGCGGTGACCGGTCCGCCGGCCGCACGGACCAGATCGGCGAACGCGACCCGGGTGCCGTCCGGAGCGAGCAGGCCCTCGTCGTCGGGCTCGAAGGTCTCGTCGTGCCCGGTCAGCCGCTTGGCGAGCGCCTGCAGCTCGGCGAGGAGGCGCGTCGCGGCCGAGTGGACGGCCTTGCCCGCGACCACCGTGCCGGCGCTGCCGAACGCTCCGGTGTCGTAGCGGGCCGCGTCCGTGTCGGACTGGTGAATCCGCACCCGGTCGGCCGAGGCGCGGAAGGCGCTCGCGACCAGCTGCGTGTGCACGGTGGTCGTCCCGTTGCCGAACTCGGCCGTGCCGACGCCGATGGTCAGCACTCCCTCGGCGTCGACGGTGACGGTCGCCTCCGAGAAGTGGCCCCGCGGTGGGATGGTGGCGATCATCGCCAGTGCCGTGCCCTGCCCTGTCCGCCACCCCGGTCCGTCGGGGGCGGGGGAGCCGCCGCCGCCGGCCAGTGCCGCCTCGGTGAGGTCGAGGCACTGGTCGAGCCCGTAGGAGGCGAAGCCGATGTCGTCGCCCTCGACGTGCGTGACCACCAGCGGCTCGCCCGGGCGCACCGCGTTGATCCGCCGCAGCTCGAACGGGTCGATCCCGAGCTCGCGGGCGAGATCGTCCATCGCCGACTCGATGCCGAAGATCACCTGCCCGAGGCCGTAGCCGCGGAACGCCCCCGAGGGGAGGTTGTTCGTGTAGACGGCCTGCGCGTCGACGCGCTTGCTGGGCGCGCTGTAGACGGCGACCGACTCCGAGGTGCCGTGGAACATCACGCCGGGTCCGTGGTTGCCGTAGGCGCCGGTGTCCGAGAGCACGTCCACGGCGAGGGCGGTCAGCCGTCCGTCGCGCCGGGCGCCGAGCGTGACGCCGACCCGCATCGGGTGTCGGCAGGGGGCCATCGTGAACTCGTCGCTCCGGGTGAACTCGAACTGCACGGGCCGGCCGGTGGCGAGCACGGCGAGGGCGACGACGTCCTCCGTCAGGATCTCCTGCTTGCCGCCGAAGCCGCCGCCCACCCGTGCCGTGAAGACGCGGACGGTCGACGGATCGCGGTCGAACAGGCGCGCGATCTCGTCGCGCACGAGGAAGGGCACCTGCGTCGAGGTCCGCAGCACCAGCTCTCCGCCCTCGAGCCAGCCGATGGTGCCGTGGGTCTCGAGCGCCGTGTGCGCGACCCGGGAGGTCGAGTACCGGCCCTCGACGACCACGTCGGCCTCCGCGAGTCCGGCGGCCACGTCCCCGTACTCTCCGTGGAGCTCCGCGACGACGTTCGCCTCCGGCCGGGCGATGCGCGAGGCGATCGGATCCTTGTCGGCGTGCAGGAGCGGC
Organism: Rathayibacter sp. AY1H2; assembly: GCF_002931985.1. Taxonomy (NCBI): domain Bacteria; kingdom Bacillati; phylum Actinomycetota; class Actinomycetes; order Micrococcales; family Microbacteriaceae; genus Rathayibacter; species Rathayibacter sp. AY1H2. The sequence continues at coordinate 114,626 of NZ_PSUV01000012.1, forward strand.
GCGCCGGCCGAGCGCGCCTCCTCCGGGTCGAAGACGGCGGGCAGCACCTCGTAGTCGACCTCGACGGCGCGGCAGGCCGCCTCCGCCTCGGCCACCGACTCCGCGACCACCACGGCCACGCGCTGCCCGCGGAACCGGACGACCGTGTCGAGCATGCGGGTGTCGTCCGGGTCGTCGAGCCGGGACTCGTGGCGGGCGGTGGAGTAGAGGACGTCCGGGACGTCCTCGGCGGTGAGGACCGCGACGACGCCCCGCATCGCGCGGGCGGCGGTCGTGTCGATCGAGCGGATGCGCGCGTGGGCGTGCGGGCTCTGGACGACCTTCACGTGCAGCAGGCCGGGCACGGCGACGTCGAGGGTGAACGGCTCGCGGCCCTGGACGATCCGCCGGCCGGCAGGCGCGCCGAGCGAGCGGCCGACCCGGGACTCCTCGGCCGATGGGCGACCGGTGCGGCGGACGGGGGTGAGACCCGACGGCGGGGCCGCGTGCCGTCCGCGGACCGGGGCCTCCGTGCGATCCGCTCCGGACGGCTCGGCCGCGTGCGCGCCGTGCCCGGACGCGCAGGCGCCCGTCACGGCCTCGCGGATGGGGCGGTAGCCCGTGCACCGGCAGAGGTTGCCCTTCATCAGCCGCGGCACGTCCTCGGCGCGGACTCCGTCGAGCGCCGTGGCCGTGACCACCATGCCGGCCGTGCAGAAGCCGCACTGGAACGCGCCGGCCTCGACGAACGCCTCCTGCACCGCGCTCGGCTCCTCGGGCGTGCCGAGGCCGGCCGCGGTCGTCACCTCGCGGCCCTCGACGCGGTGGGCGGGGTAGAGGCAGGAGTGGAACGGCGTCCCGTCGACGAGGACGGAGCAGGCGCCGCAGTCGCCGGCGTCGCACCCCTTCTTCACCTCGAAGTGCTCGTGGTCGCGGAGGAGGGTGCGCAGCACCTGGCCGGGGCGGGGGGAGGCGTCGACCGGCTCCCCGTTGACGGTGAACCTCATCGGGCGCCTCCGGCCAGCTCGGTGCGGATCTCCTCGGCGAGCACGCGGACGACGGCGTGGCGCCAGTCGGCGGCTCCGTGCGGGTCGGTGAACCAGGTCGCGACGCCGTCGACGGCCGCGGCGAGCTCGGCCGAGGAGGGAACGGCGGCGAAGCGGAGCAGCTCCGGCCGGACGGTCGCCGCGGTGATCGTGAGCACGAACGCGCCGTCGGTGTCGAGGCGGCCGATGACGACGGCGCCGGAGCGTCCGAGAGGGGAGAGCGCCGTCTTGCGGAACGCGGTGCGCGCCCGGAGGGAGGAGAGCGGGAACTCGATCGAGCGGATGACGTCGTCCTGGGCCAGGGAAGTGGTCATGTCGCCGGTCACGAGCTCGGCGACCGGCACGGCGACGTCCGAGCCGTCGGCCCGCCAGACGAGGGCGGTGGCGTCGAGCGCGGCGGCGAGGCTGATCATCGGTCCTGCGGGCAGGGCGTTGGCGATGTTGCCGCCGACAGTGGCGACGTTCCAGATCTTGAAGGAGCCCAGCAGTGCCGTGCAGCACTGGAAGAAGAGCGGGTGGGCGGTGTCGCCCGCGTCGGGCATCGCGGCGAGCTCACTGAGCGTGCAGGTCGCCGCGATCGAGATCCCGGCGTCCGTGCGCACGATCGGCTCCCACGCGAATCCCTGCAGGTCGAGGAGCTCGTCGAGGTGGTCGTGGGGGAGAGAGAACACCCAGGAGCCGCCTCCGATGACCGCTGAGCGCGGCCCGCGGCCCGCCAGCTCGGAGCGCTCGCGCACCACCCGGACGCGCTGGATCGTGTTCAGGTCCATGCCGCGCCTCCGTCCCGCGCCCGTCGGACGCTCCACGGGCGGTCTTCTCTGCACCGCTGACCCTGCCGACCACGCGCCGTGTGCGCCTCTCGGACGTCGACACATTCCAACGAATAAGCGTGGTGCTACAGCGATCCGA